>JAFUZB010000143.1 GCA_017476845.1 Clostridia bacterium | reverse complement strand
TTCACAGACAGGTATCATAGTTGCATCAATCCTCAATCCCTGTTGTGGAGGTTGTCGCAATGTCCGGGAAACATTATACCATCCGTCCTGTAAGTAAAGCTTTCACGATTTCTCTCCTTGTCGTCCTCTTGCTTTTTACCCTCATAGCCAGCTATTCCTCCTTCGTGTATCAGAGAGAACGTCTGCTATTGCGCTGCGAAACCGCACTGCATGATCTGTACGATTTCTATGAGCGCAAGGTTCAGTCACTCTCGGAGATCTACGTTCCGATCTTCCGCACCGATGACGACAGACGTCTTGTGCAGGAGTACTTCACCTGCAGTGACATAGAACAGCTCGGGTATGCACAGCGCAGACAGCTTACACTACTTCTAGATGGTATGACGGCAAGAGACAATGATATTGACTTCATCTTGCTCTGCCACCCGGGCAGTGAGAAACACCTGTATCTCACATCAGGCTCTCTGCAGCTGCAGGTGTTCCAAGGAGAGCTTCCTGGACTTGATGCCTACCATCCTGGAACAATGCAGCTCCTTGGCCGCTTTGCCCTGCAGGATGCGCTCAGCGGACTTTCCCACAGAGTTTTTCTTTTGCGCGGCGGTGCCGTTCCCGCTGGTAGTGAAGGTGGTATTTTCATAGGCTACAGGCTCTCCGCCTTTGAAGATCTGCTTGGACGCAGTGAGCTTCCCGCGCAGGCGCGTTTCGCCATCCTGAACGATTTCAGTATGGTCTTCGATTCTTCCGGTACATATCCTGAACGTTTTCCGCTCTCATGGATTGACCCTTCGCGTACCACCAGTCGCGACAGTTCCGGGCAGCGTTGGTATACTGGAATTCTTCAGCATACAGGATACGGATTTCGTGTCTGCTATATGATCCCCTGGCGGGAGCTTTTCCTGCAGGCAAACGTGTTTACACCTTTTATTCTTCTGATCCTGATTGCCTTCGCATTGTTTGCCCTCTTTCTGTACCTGCTTTCCTCCCGGCACATTTTTAGCAAGGTGCGCACAATTCATGAGGGACTGAGCGTGATCGGAGGCAACCACCTGGATCACCGGCTTCCTGTGGGGGAAAAGGGTGATGAGTTTGATGAGATTGCAGACCATATCAACCGCATGACCGTTCTCCTCTCCGACAGCATTCAGAAGGAGTACGATCTCGTTAAGAAGCAGACACAGAGCGAGCTTAATCAGATTCAGGCACGATTTGATCCGCATTTTCTCTACAATACCCTTGAAGTGATACGAAGTAAGCTGATGCGCAGCGGTGACACAGAAAATGCAGTCTATCTGGAAAAGCTCTCCCGCATCTTCCGCAATCTAACCGATGCAGCACCGGTAACCACGTTTGGTGAAGAAATCGCTTTCTGCAGCCTTTACATGTCACTATTGCAGTTGCGCTATCAGGACAGCATCGATATTGTCTACGATATCGATCCTCAGCTGCAGGAAACCGGTATCCTCTCGCACCTCATTCAACCCGCCATTGAGAATTACTTCATGCACGCCCTGGATGAATCTACAAAGGAGCCTGCACTGGAAATCATCGCGGAAAAAACAGAAAGTGGCTGCATGCGCATCACGATCTCCGATAACGGTCTGGGGATAACAGATTCTCAGCTGGATGCCCTGAATGCACGGCTCGGCGCCCCCGTGATGACCCACGGCTATGGCTTGATGAGCATTGCCTGCCGTATTCGCCTGTTCTACGGTGAAGCTTACGGCGTTCGGGCAGAAAAAAACACACCGTGCGGCGCTCGCATTGTCATCACCATCCCGTGTATGACTCTGGAAGAACACAAATCTCTGCTCGGTATTACCCCGTAAGGAGGGCTTTATGGAACTGCATCTGTTGGAAAACCGCCATCCCGGTGGCTACGTATCCTTTGGCACCTGTTGGAAACAGGGTGAGGTCTGCTCAGATCAATTTACCTTGTATGCCGAGGATGGCACACCTGTACCAGCCCAGCACGAAATTGCCGCACGCTGGCCGGACGGAAGTGTCAAGTGGGCACGTCACAGCGCTGACAGCGACATCATGGGACAGCACGTGAACATTGTCCCCGAACCCCCGCCCCCCATTTCCGGCTCGCTGGAAGTCCGCCAGACTGCGACTGCCTTCCTTGTGCATGCCGGAAGACTTTCTCTGACCATTCCCAAGCCAGGAAGCGACTGCCTTGCACAGCATGTTTCACTTGACGGAAAAGTACATCTTCATGCCATCTCCCCCGTCTTCCGCCTGGAAAAACGGGAACATGGAAATCATGTGCAGTTGCAGACAATCACGGAAGAAACGTGCAGGATTGAAGAGGTCTCCCTTGAGGTGGAAGGGCCTGTCCTGCTTGTCGTGTGCTACCGTGGCGTTTACTGCGCATTTTCCCATACCATGCCTTTTGTAATCCGCATGACCCTGGGATATAACAGCGACGAAATAGCCTTTCAAAACACCTTCATCTATCACGGAAAAGAATCCGAAGACTTCGTCCGTGGCTTCGGTATCCGCTTCGCTGCGGCGCTGACCGGAAATGTGTGGAACCGCCATGTCAGGTTCGGTATTGATGATGACGAGATCCATGAAACGGTACAATATCTCTACAGCTATCATCCGCAAACCCCTGTCTTGCTGCGCGAAAAACAAATGCAAGCGGAGATGTTGCCTCCGGACGATCTCATCCAGGAAGCCTCCGCGAATCTCCCGGTGTGGGATCATTATCGTCTTACCCAGCTCTCCGCAGACTCGTTCCATCTCGAGAAGGGAACCCGTGAGGATTGCTGCATGATCGACACCCATTGGGGACATCGCGCACCTGGCTCCATGGCGGTCACCGGCGAAAACTGCGGCATTCTTATCGGTATGCAGGATTTCTGGCAGCGTTTTCCTAGCGAGCTTGAAGCCGAGCATCTTTCCGGGGATACCGCCCTGTGTACTGCCTGGTTTCGGTCTCCGGAATCCGGAGCAATGGACTACCGCCACTATGATGTCCGTTCTTACTGGCTAAGCAATTACGAAGGTTTTCCCGAACCCGGCGCCAGCGCAGACGGCATTGCCACAACAAGCCACTGCAGTGTAAAGCTCACCCAAACCGTACCCAGTGAAGCGCAGTTC
Source organism: Clostridia bacterium (assembly GCA_017476845.1). GTDB lineage: Bacteria > Bacillota > Clostridia > Christensenellales > Aristaeellaceae > UBA2943. The sequence goes on along the minus strand of JAFUZB010000143.1, from coordinate 4,113 downwards.
CGTGCATTCACCCTGCACACAAAGAAACCTGCAGTATATGTGGCAGATCCATCCGTCTACCATGAAAAACGGGCGTTTGGCATCTGGAGCCTTCCTGCAGACAATACGCCGGAACTGGCAGCTCTGGAAAAGCTGCTTTCCCAGGCTGTATCTTTCTATAAGACAGAGATTGAAAACCGGCACTGGTACGGTCTGTATGACTACGGAGATGTCATGCACTCCTACGATGATATCAGGCACTGCTGGAAATATGATTTTGGCGGCTGCGCATGGCAAAACACCGAGCTTGTACCCACCTATTGGCTGTGGCTCTATTTCCTGCGCACAGGACGCGAGGATGTTTTTACCCTGGCCGAGGCAATGAGCCGGCACTGCTCGGAAACAGATGTGTATCACCTCGGACCTATGAAAGGCATCGGTTCGCGCCATAATATCCGCCATTGGGGCTGCTCATGCAAAGAACCGCGCGTTTCCATGGCCGGCCATCATCGACCCCTCTTCTATCTGACCGGTGACCGCAGGCTCGGTGACTGCTTAGACGAGGTTCTGCAGGCACCCTCCTCCATTGCTAATCTATCCACCTTCTACAGCGATTTTTTCACCAAAGATCCGGAGGGAAAACCGGGAAAGCTGCGTATTCGGACCGGTCCCGACTGGGCGGCATTGGTGTCCGACTGGATGACGGGATATGAGCGCTATGGTGAGGAAAAATACCGGCAGTTCGTATTGCGTGGGTTGGATGGTATTGCCAGAGCACCGATGCAGCTTGGCTCCGGCCCTTCCTTTGACTTTATCCCGGAGACCGGAGAAATGCGCTACTGCGGGGAATTTGTGGAGAATATCCATCTGACGCTGTGCATGGGCGGACCGGAAATCTTTCTGGAGGCTGCCGAAGCCCTTGACTGTCCCCAACTGCTTGAAATGGCTGCAGACTATGGAAAGCTCTATCTGATGACCGAATCCGAGCGCGAGACCGCTTTTCCCGGCCTCACCTCAGGCAAACGCTACGTGATGGATTATGTTGCCTCCGCGCTTGCTGCCTTCACGGCAAACCACAGGGGCGACCCCATACTTGCCGCGCGTGCCTGGCAGACACTCATGCTCGCCTGTCCATGGCATCATGATCCCGACGGCTTTGTGCGAAAACCCTTCGGTCAGAAATGGGACGGAACAGTTAAGGCCGATACCCCCTGGATCGCGACAAACTATGTTGCCCAGTGGTGCCTTAACGTGATCCTCGCACTCGATCTGATTCCTTCCTCATTGCCTTCGCTCGATACATGGAGGAAGGTTGCCCAAACCGATCACGATATTCCCAAATGACCGTTCCCAAAGGATCATAGAACAAACCAAGGAAGGGCTACTATGTCACACTTCGTTGATCTCGCGGGCACCTGGCGGTGCACGATACCCGGGCAATCTGGCGAACTCTCCCTTCCCGGAACACTGGAAGAGTATGGTTTCGGATCGCCCGATGATCCCCACCGGCAATGGCATCCCGAAAACCTGGAAAAGCTCAATGCATGGCATGAAGGCGATCCAATCGTTACCCGGCTCACAAGATCGCACGTCTTTACCGGAAAAGCCATATTCCGTCGCCGTATCATTTGGAACCGAAATGCGCTATCCGAAAGAACACGTGTCTTTCTGGAATGTGAGCGAGCAAGAGAGCTCACCATTCAGGTGAATGGAAAACAGGCATTATCCGTTGCCGGCAGGAACCTGATCACGCCTTGGTGCTTTGACGTCACCGGGCTGGTGTGCGGAGATGATGAGATTACGATCTTCTCCGACAACAGTTATCCTACATGGCCGCAAACAGCTCTTACCAAATCCTCCGCCTGCGCTGATGAAACACAGACCAACTGGAATGGACTGCTCGGATACCTTCGCCTGCGTCTGGAAAAGGAAGTCTATATCCGGAATGTGTACGTATATCCTGACACGAACAGTATCAATGTATGCATTGTCCTTGACAGTCTGCACGCCGATTCTCTCCGCCTGACGATATCATCTCCTGCACTGCGCGAGAGTCACACCCTTTGCTGTGCGCTTGTGGCAGGCGAGAACAGCGTCTGGCTGCACAGCCTTGATGTCCTCGAAACTGCGCCCCGCTGGGATATGCAGGATGGCAACCTGCATACGCTCACTGTAGCAGGCGAGGCCATCGACACCTTCTCCGTCACCTTCGGCCTTCGCTGCTTTTCCGCCAGAGAGGGACAGTTCCTTCTCAACAGCCGTCCTGTCTTTCTTCTCAGTGAAGCGAACTGTGCCGTATTTCCGGAGACAGGCTATCCGCCCATGGATGTCGAAAGCTGGATGATCATCCTGCAGAGCTATATGGCATACGGCGTCAACTGCATGCGTTTCCACAGCCATTGTCCCCCGGAAGCCGCCTTTATCGCAGCAGACCGCCTGGGCATCCTCATGCAACCGGAGCTCTCCAACTGGGACCCAAAAGACACTTTCGCAGACGACACAACCTATGCCTATTATGCCAATGAACTCGAGTATCTTCTGCCCTGGTTGGCCAATCACCCCTCCTTTGTCATGCTCACTCTGGGGAATGAACTGCATGCTGATGCGGAAGGCCATAAGCGAATGCATGACCTTCTCACCCTGGCCCGCACCATAGACCACACACGCCTGTACGCGGACGGTTCAAACTCACACTATGGGTTCCTCGGCCCTGACGATCACAGCGATTTTTATACTGCCATGACCTTCTTGCACAGAGACCTTCGCGCCACCTCCGGTGATATGCTGGGCTGGCTGAATCAGTGCTATCCCGGATACATGAACTACGACAGCGTCATGGCGGATATCCGAAAAATGACCATGCAGCCTGTCTTCTCCTTTGAGGTCGGGCAGTATGAGATACTTCCGGATTTTTCAGAAATCGAGAGCTATCACGGGATTACACGTCCTGAGAATCTGAAGCATTTCCGGGAAAGGGCCTGTGCTTCCGGTCTGCTTGACGACTGGACAGCACGTGTGGAAGCTTCCGGTGAGCTCTCCCGCCTCTGTTACAGAGCAGAAATCGAAGCCGCACTCCAAACACAAGGATTCTCCGGCATTTCCCTGCTCGGCCTCCAGGATTTTCCCGGACAGGGAGGCGCATTTATCGGAATGATGGATGCCCATTTGCGTACCAAGCCGTATGCGTTTGCCAGCCCGGAAACCTTCCACAGTTTCTTTTCCGATACCGTCCTTATCGCGCAAATGCCCAAATACACCTTCACGTCACACGAACACCTTACCATTCCTGTCATGCTCGTTCATTTCGGAAAACAAAACCTTGCGGGACAGGTCCAATGGCAGCTGGCCGGCAAATCATGGCGTGCTTCCGGTAGATTAGCTGAAAAAGCGGTCAGCTGCGGAGAGCGCGCTATCGTCGGTCATATCACGCTCACACTTCCCACTGTACACACAGCTGATGTGATGACACTCACCCTTTCCTTCTGCAGCGTCACTTCTACCTATAGATTATGGGTATATCCGGATCTTCCGCTATATTGTCCGGAAAGTGTAATGGTGTGCGATCGCCTGTCGGACGATGCATTTCGCCATTTATCCAAGGGCAGAAGTGTCTTTCTTTCCCCAACTCATCTGCCCTCTGGAATTCCCTGCCACTTCAGTCCGGACTTCTGGAATGTTTGCAGTTTTGTCACGCAAAGCGGCACCATGGGCCAGTACATTGATGACGCGCACCCTATCTTCCGCACGTTCCCGACGGATTCCTATACCAACTGGCAGTGGTGGCCTATGGCCAATCAGTATGCACTGCAGCTGCCACAGGGCATTAAGCCGATTGTCGCCGTGCTCGACACGCTTCTTAAGATGCGCCATCTTGGCAGTCTCTTCGAGTGCCGATGCTTCGGCGGAAAGGTTATGGTTTCTTCCATGCGCCTTTCTCTGCTTCGCCAGTATCCTGAAGCCCGCGCTTTGGAGCAGGCTATATACACCTACATGGATTCTCCTGATTTTGAACCGAACGCAGTACTCACACCGGAAGAAATCCTTGCACTGATCTGACGTGTCTCTGCTTGTCTCTCCAGCAGACGGCAGGGATAAAGAGCATTTCATTCTCTGTGATGGAAAATACTGCCTTAA
>JAFUZB010000142.1 GCA_017476845.1 Clostridia bacterium | reverse complement strand
TCCCCTGGCCAGGGAGGCGAAAATCCAGGTGGAGCAGCTGGAGGGAGAAGCGCTGCTGCTCATCAGCCGGAATTCCTTCATGTACCAGCTGTGCACAGACCTTTGCAGGAATGCCGGTTTTCAGCCGAAGGTGGTCTTTACCTCGCAGCGGGCGGAAAACCTCGTGGAGCTTATCGAGCAGGGCACGGGGATCGGCCTTCTCATGGCCAAGCCCGTGGCACCGATCCTGCCCGACGATCTGACGCTTGTGGATATCGAGCCGCGGGTGACAACCACGGTGTTCCTTGCCTATCTCAAGGACAGGAAGTTCAATACCGCCTGCAAGCGGTTCCTGGAGCTGGTGCGGACGATCCCATTTGAGGAGGCATAGAAAGAAGCGCCGGTCTTTGTGACCGACGCTTCTATGGCGCGTTTTGGGCTTTTACTCAGCGGCGACCATGGCATCCAGGTAGGCTTCCACATCCAGGAAGCAGTGATCGGGATAGCCGTGGCCCGCAGGGCTGATCTTGTCGATGCCCAGATAGAAGTCCACGTCGGAGATGCCCAGATTCTCCTGCATGTAACGGCTCATGAGGTAGGCCATGATGGAACCCACGTCACCGTCCATGGTGGAGTTGTTGAAGCGCCAGTGACGGGCGATGTCCGCCTTTTCTTCCCCGGTGAGGTAGGTCATGCAGGCCATGAGTGCGACCATATCCTGTTTGCCCTCACTGTATACGCCGCTTTCGGGCTGGGTGTAGGCCTCGTAGAGTCTTGCGGCATCCTCGCTGCCCTCGTTTGCCATCTTCTCAAAGACGGAGAGAAGAGAGGCGGAGAAGTGGCTTTCGCCAAAGAGCTTTGCTTCCCAGCTCTTGCTTGCCTCGGTATCAAAGGCCATGATGGACTTTCCGCGGGTCATGAAGCTGGAGACAAAAGCATCCATGCTGTCGGCGACGACCTTGCCGTCCACGTAGGAGATGCCGTCATAGGCAGAAGCGAAGCCTGCGGCATCGGTATACTGCTCCTCGTCCAGGAAACGCGTGGTGTACACGTCCAGTGCCTTGTTGATGGCGTCCAGGTAACCGTCGCGGAAGGTGGCGGTGTCAAAGCCCAGGCCTGTGAGATACTCCTCGAAGGCCGCGATGAGTTCCTTTTGGAGGGCAAGCTCAAAGTCGGTGAAGGTCTTGTCACCGCCGTCCGGGCCCATCTGATGGTAGTTGACTTCGGTCGAGTGCAGGTATTCATAGGCCATGTCTGCCTTGTCCACATTCGCGATGGGCGCCTGCACGCGTGCACCGTAGATATCGTCGGTGGCATCCATGATGGCGCCGATCTCCTCCAGGTAGGGGGTAAAGACTTGTGCGTTGCCGGATACGCCAAGGAGGGTTGCGCAGCTGCCGCCGGCACTGCCGCCCACGGCGATGATCTTACCGGAATCTCCTGGGAGGACGGTGTCGTTGGCCTTGAGATACCGCACGCCGGCTTTCAGGTCGACGATCTGGTCGGGAGCCATGCCTTTGCTCTCCAATCCCTCGCTGTCCACGCCGCGGCTGCCGACGCACACATAGATGTAGCCGGCCTTAACGTAGTCACCGTAGATGCTGTTGCCGGTCCTGTCGGCGTTCTGGTAGATGCCTTTGGTTTCGGTACCCAGGGTGATGGAATAGCCTTCCTTGTAGCCGTCGATGGTGTTCTGGTAGATGATAGGTGCGGTATGGACCGTGTAGGAAGCGCCATTGAGATTGGTGAATACGGCATCCTCGTCAAAGGTGAGGGTGAAGGTGCCGTCGCCGTTGTCCTTGGCTTCCTTGACATACTCGGTAGGCACATAGATGTCCAGATGCTGGATGCGGGCACTCTCGGGGCGTGCACAGTAGACGACCCCCTGCAGCGCGTAGCAGGGATAGACCGCAGCGCTTTCGCCTTCCTTGATCTGTCCCATGGGGGTCATGACGGGGGTGGAGTCAATGTACACCCACTGGTCCATGAGATGGGCAGCGTCCAGGTCGTAGACGGTGTCCTCGGCCAGGGCGGGGAGGCATAGGGCTGCCACAAGCAGCACGGTCAGAAGCAGGGCTACCATTTTGTTCATGAGAATCCTCCTTTTTCGGACAGCTCTTCCCACCGCCCGGGAGGGCTGGCGGGAAGGGTGATCCGGTGTGTTGACAGCATTGTAAAGCGCAGGCCAGACCGGGTTCAATTCCAAAACGGCGGATTTATTCCGAAATGGAATAAATCGAGGCTGCAAACGAGGTGTACTATGGAAATCGAATATCTCAGGCAGTTTGCCCTCCTGGCCAAGGAATGCCATTTTCAGACGGCGGCTGACCTGCTCTATATCAGCCAGTCTACGCTGTCCAAGCATATTGCGGCGCTGGAGAAGGAGCTGGGCGAACCGCTCTTCTACCGGACGACAAGGCAGGTTTCCCTGACGCCCTTCGGGGAGAAAATGCTGCCCTATGCCGAGAAGATCATCGGGATCGTGAATGCATGCGAGTCGGAACTGCTCAGCAAGAATAAGCAGGAAGCTCCGGGGCTGCATGTGGGTGTATCGCCGTTTGTGTCCATCAGCCGCCTGATGGCGGCCAAGATGTACTGCGAGGGACTTTATCCCGAGCTTGGAAACATGGTGTTTACGGAAACCGCCTCGCTCCAGCTGCGCGAAGACCTCAGGAAGGGCCGCTTTCAGATGGTGATTGACGGAAGCGGCCCGGAGTGGGAGCAGGAGGATTTCGCATCCGTTCCCTACATAACGGATCATCTGTGCGCACTGCTGCATGAAGATCAGCCCCTGGCCTTTCGGGAGAGCATCTCTCTCCACGAGCTGGAGGGTCTTCCCTATGTGCACCTCTATAACGAGGGGCAGACAAGCCCGCTTCTTTGCGAGCCGGTGCTTGTGTGCGATACGGTTCCCCAGACGCTGGGAAGGGTCAGTGAGGGGATGGGCTATACCATCCTTCCCTTTGGGAGAATCAAGCGGCATCTTCCGGCCAATGTGCGTGCCGTGCGCCTGATTCCGTCTCCGGAACTGCGTTTCCATGTCTACTATCTCAGACAGGTACCCAGAAGCGATATGATGAAAGAGATGTTAACCTACTTTGCCAAGAGTCCATGAGAAAAGGCGCTGACGAGAGTCAGCGCCTTTCTTAAGCGGCTTATAGATGCTGCGCAAACAACCATGCACGGATCGGGGAGAAGAGGTAGGCCCATTTCCAGGTGCTCATGTGATGCACGGCTGGGAAGATGGGGGACGAGGGCAGAAGGACGCTATCCCCGTCCAGCCAGGTGAACTGGATGGATGCGCCTTGGTCCAGCACTTCCTTGCAGAAGCTTGCCTTGGTTTCCTCGTCCGCCTTGGCGTCCACGTGGCCCCTTGCGACCTTTCCGCCGTTTCTTTCCACCGAGGCCATGCACGCACCCATGATGGGAAAGGCGCGGTCATCGTGCTCGGAAACCATGATCCATACGTGTTCGTCTTTGATCGCTCCCATGCGCTCGGGATCCCACTGCCCTGCGGTGAGGAAGCAGCCGGCGAAGAAATGGGGATAGCGAAGGAGCAATTCACAGAGCATCATGGTGCCCATGGACTGGCCTGTGCCGTAGATGCGGTTTTTGTCGATCGCATAGGTTTCGGCTACATGCCGAATAAGAGCGATTGTCGCCTCGGCAGACCAGGTAACGGTATAGTCATCGTTTGCAGACTTTTCGCCGTACTGGGGTGCGAGCACGAAGCAGGGGCGTTCGGCCTGTTCCTTCTCGTCTGCCCAGACCAGTGCGCCGATGCCCTGACGGAGCGTGTAGTCGCTTTCCTTGGAGACGGAGCCCATGTCATGCATGAAAACGACAAGCGGAAGCGGCTGATCGCTTTCTTTGGGAACATAGAGGTTGTAGGGCAGAGTATGGCCCTCATATTCGAAGACGAACTGCCGGAATTTCGCAGCGTTCCCGCTGTAGGCCGCCTCCTGGGGAGTGAGGGAGATGGGTGGGGGCGTCATGTGAGGATGAGGCATGGTGAGACACTCCTTTTCTTTCATGCACAGACAGGACTGGCTGAGAAACATGCCAGTCCTGTCTGCAGTTTACTTGCTCAGGCGGTCGAGGGCTTCCTGCGCGGCCTCTATCCCGTTATCCGCTGCCAGCTGATAGCGTGCGATGGCCTCGTCCAGGTCCTTTTCCACACCCAGGCCGTTTTCATACAGATATCCCAAGCCGAAGCTCGCCTCGGCTACGCCGGGTACAACCTTGCCTTCGCCCATGGCTGCAAGGTAATACTTGGCGGCAAGCGCGTAATCCTGCGCTACACCTGCCCCTTCCTGATAGAGCCTGCCGATGGCGGAGGCTGCGGTGGCGTCCCCGTGGTCGGCAGCGACCAGGTAATACTCGGCGGCCTTGGCCAGGTCCTGCACGGTTTCTCCGCTGTCGTTTACAAATCCCTGCTCATAGAGGACGCCGGCGTAGCGGGGCCCCTTGAAGTCGGGGTTGGAAAGCTTCTCGTCCATGGAGAGGGTATAGAACATGACGGCCTTCTCGAAGCTCTGGGGGACACCCTGTCCCTTTTCATACATCTGGCCGACATTGGCCCAGCCACGGCCGCTGCCCATATTGACGGCGCGGAAATTCCATTCCAGGGCCTTGGTGAAGTCCTGGGCAACGCCCTCGCCGCTTAGATACGCGCTGCCGAGCATTTCCGGGCCGCGGTTGTCTCCAAGGGCATAGAGCTGTTCAAAAAGCTGATTGGCCTTCTCGGCATCCCCGTTCATACTGGCCTGCCGGGCCTCCTGAAAGATGGCGTCCACATCCGCTTCCTCCGCCGCGGCCAGTGCGCACAGGGCGACAAGAAGTGCACAGAGGGCAAGGGCAATGATCTTTCTCATTATGTCTACCTTACCTTTCTATAGCTTACGGTCCTGTGCGGTCTTACTTGGAACCGCCCTTGAAGCCTACGTCCACGAAGGTCTGCCAGGGCCACTTGAGGTGGTCCTCCCAGCCCTCGCCGATGGCATAACCGGGAGCGAGCTCGACATCAATCAGGCTGTCCACGGGGCGCAGCAGGGACTCACAGTTGTAGTAGTTCTTGGTGAAGGTGATGGTTTCGCCGTCCACGTCCTTATCCTCCGTCTGGTCAAAGAGGCGAGTGTAATAGACGGTGTCCTCCTCCAGATGCACGTTGCATTCTTCGTCGCAGTTGAAGGCAACCGCATCGGCTTCCTTGGCCACACGGATACCGTTGCCGTTTTCGTCCACACCATAGAAGAACACATTGCCCTCTTCATCGGTGGCGGTGAGGGTGTAGGTGGCATCCATGTAGACCTGGTGGGAATCGTTGAGGTTGTCAAGACCGAAGAAGGTCCAGGCCTGCGTTCCGCTGGGGCCGCCGCTCATGACGGAGTAGATGTAGACGCTGCCGATCTGATAGTCATGGCTGAAGGAAGCGGCAGGCTTGTACATGAGCTCGTTCCAGGTGGCATTTTCCGTGTTTACGCTTACGCGCATGGTGGTGTATACGGGAGCATAGGCCCAGTAGATGTAATTCAGTGTGACCTTGGTTTCGTTGGCGGAAGCGGTGACGACAAAGTCCTTGCCGCCTTCCAGCTGGAGTTCATCGCCATAGGCGGAAATGAGGGTCACGGTGACATCCTTTTCTGTCAGGGCGCTCGCGTCAAAGGCAATGGGCCAGGTCGCGGTCACGGTGTCCGGATACACGTCGCACAGAACGGGGATGTCTACATCCGCGGTCCAGGTGGGCTCGCTTGCGAGGATCAGACTGCCGCCCTCGGTGAGGAAGGTGCGGCCGAAGGAGTAGAAATCGGTGCGCACGATGGCCTCGCTCAGAGGCAGACCGTTGTACTTGAGGCCATTGATGCCGATGCGGAAGTCATAGTGGCCGTTGCCGTCGCCGCCCTGGGGAGAGAAGTTGCCGCCGATATTGCCCATGGTGTAGTCGGCCTTGCCTGCGCTCCAGGCGTCCGAGAGGGTGCCTTCCTCAAAGTTCACTTCATAGAGCTTGTAGCCGTCGCCGGGCAGAAGCGCGATGGAAGCGGCAGAGGAATCAATCTTGCTGTCCTCAATGGCATCCGGGGCATCCAGGGAGAGCACGACCTGCACGGTGCCGTTGGTGACTTCCAGCTCGCGGCCCGCGTTGGCGGTCAGCTTGCCTTCCACCGATACGGCGGGAATGACAATGCGGCCTGCACTCTCTTTGCTGTCCTGATACTGTCCGTGGTTGTCGCCGCACACCCAAAGGGTGGATTTGCCGGTGGGCAGGACATACAGATCATAGCTTCCGTTGGCGGTGAAGCCGGAGATCTTGGCGGCATCAATGGTCACTTCCAGTGCCACGGCCACTTCGTTTTCCTCGTTTTCCACCTTGCCGTAGACTAGCTTGGCAGAGGCTATGCCCTCCGCGTCAGCGAAGGCGGGGGTGCCGTCTTCCTTGACCAGCCAGGCGGTCACATCGGTGTTGTCGGTGATGTTCCACATCCAGCCTTCCTTGGCACCCAGCGTCAGTAGTACGTTCTCGGCCGCATTGATCTCAATGGGCGCTTGCACTTCATAATACTGGTTCTCTGCCAGTACCGTGCCACAGATCATGCACAGGAGTGCAGTAATCAGGGCGATCCATTTCCACTGTTTCATGGAAACTCCTCCTTTTTGGCTTTTCGCCATAAGATTGGATGGGCAACGTTGGATATCCCTTCGCATTTTGCGCGGTGCTCTCACACAGCCGCATCTCTGGGGCGATTGTATCGGGAGAGTCAAGGTCGGATCAAACCGTTTTTTGCATTTATTGTTGCATAATTCGGGACAATTTTCTCCGGATTCGATTTGCTTTTTTCCCTGCGCGCCGGATACAATGGCATCAGGAAAACGGGAAAGGAGCAGAGGAATATGATCGATTTGAAGGGCCGTCCCTTCTATCTGAAGGATGAGCAGGTAGCGTGGGTGGAGACAAACCTTGCCTCCATGACAGTGGAAGAGAAGGTTGGACAGCTGTTTTGCGTGATGGGCCAGGACTATGCCCCGGAGGCGCTTTTGGAGATGGTGGAGAAAGGCCGGGTCGGCGCTATCCTTTTCCGCCCGGAGAGTGCGGAGCGGATTCGGGAGCGCTACCGTCCGCTGGATGCGGCCGCGCGCATTCCCCTGCTCAAGGCAGCCAACCTGGAGGAGGGCGGTGCCGGCGGGGCATCCGATGGCACGATGTTCGGCTTTCCTATGCTCACCGCGGCGACAGATGATGAAGCGATGGCGGAGAAGTTCGGCAGGGTCTGCGCCGTAGAAGGCCGAAGCGTGGGCATCAACTGGACCTTCAGCCCGGTGTGCGATCTGGACTTGAATTTCCGCAATCCGATCACGAATGTGCGCACCTACGGGAGCGACAGGGAGCGGGTCAAGCACTTCACCCGGAGGTATGTGGAGGCGGTCCAGGCGTGCGGCATGGCAGCCTGTGCCAAGCACTTCCCCGGGGACGGGGTGGATTTCCGCGACCAGCACCTGCATCCGACCTACAACAGCCTTTCCGCCTCAGAGTGGTTCGAGAGTTATGGGGCGATTTATCAGCACCTGATTGCAAGCGATCTCATGAGTATCATGGTGGGGCACATCGTGCAGCCCAGTGTCGCCATGGAGATCAACCCGTCGCTCTCCTTTGAGGATTGCCTACCGGCATCCTTGAGCCCGGAGATGCTCCGCGGCGTGTTGCGTGAAAGGTTCGGGTTTAACGGCGTGATCACGACCGATGCCACGATCATGGGCGGCTATTGCATGGC
>JAFUZB010000010.1 GCA_017476845.1 Clostridia bacterium | reverse complement strand
GCATCGATGTGGTTTCCTTCAATCCCAATAAATGTCTTGCGAATGATCTTCTGCTTAAATGGTTCATCACTTCCGGGAAATCCATACCATTCATTTGTCACGCTGACTTTTCCCCGCGCAACAATCCAACCGCCGCCTTTATTGGTCGCAGTAAAATCCCCCTTCGGCACCAGGAAGACGCCACCGATATTGTTGTTCGCGGTCACCGATGTCGCATCCGGAAAATTCCATATAACCTTGTTCCAGACATTCCCATCGGAAGCCGGGGCATCCCTCATGTTGTCACCGGCCTCACGAATATTTCCGATCTGCTGGCCTTTATCATCAACCAATTTGATTTTCGTATTCTGTGGTGGGGCTGCATTCTGACCATTGATATTGAAAATGACAGTCTGCCCAGGCCTCTTTACAATAGTAAATCCATTCTGTATCCCACTGAGTGCAGTTGCATCCAGGACTATCGTCGCATTTTCAGCATATGGGCTGACATCTACAGACAACAATCCGTTCGGAAGCACGATGGACGACTGTTTCGCCAGCTCCTCTGCCTGTTTCAGCGTATTGGAGATCATGATTTCCACACGGTCTTCGATCTCGTTTTTATTTCTGACAATGGTTTCTTCCTGATTGGTGCTGTTTACCTTTCCCTTATCTTCATCTGTCACATAATAGTTGGCAGCCTGATTGGTCTCTGTCGTCAAGGGCTGTCCATGGTTCGTCACATCCGCAGCAATATTGTGGACCACATTGATCCCATCTGAACGGTGACCATAATAGGTTTGCGTATTTTGATTCTGAATATCTAATTTCTTCGTGGCGAAATTGGTATAGCAGTTGTTGGGCAAATGGAGTTCATTTGCCACAAGACCATAGTTAATCGCCCGGTCCATAATAGTAGCTACATTCACGCTGCTCTGCACTTCAGAAACCTGGAGTGCAAAGCTCACTGTATTATCACTCGTTGATATGGTCTTATCTTCCGGCATCTGCGCCGCATAGCCAAAGACATACTGCCCCGATTTATCAATACGAACCAGGTTGCTGTGCCCAATGAAGGTCCCTTTGGGCATATCAATCTGCACGTTGCCGTTGTTAATGTCATAAGCCAACATCAGCTGATAATTCCCAACAGGCACATTGGGAATCGTCCCACTGAAGGTTCCGTTTGTATAATCCACCTTTACACTGTATGTTTTGTCTTCTGTTGCGGAAACTAGCACTGCGTACAGATTGTATCCCAAAGACTTCATATCCGTGCCCATAAGAGAACTGGTAATCGTCACATCTGTGCTGGCCCCGGTTACTGTAATCACGGACAGACTATCTAGCGAAAAGCTGACCGCCTCTGTGTCGTCATGCCCGATGATGGTCGTTTCGATGTACTCCCGTTCGATCTGCGACGCATCCACATCCTCAATGGAGCTCTCGCAGGTCTCGTCTACGACAGGCAGATGAATGACCCGAAGCGGGACATCCTCATCCAGATTCTGCCCGAGCATGCTTGACAGCTGATGCGCCTTAAACTCCAGCTTGATCTCGATCCTGCCCTTCTCTGGCTCATATTCCCGTCCATCCACAATGATGGAAACATCATACAGCAAGGAATTGAAGCCATTATAAGGGTTATCTCCAAATCCGCGATTGAGAGCCTTGAAATATGAATCGTATACTTCCATATCCGCTGTGATCTGTGTCACAACCAACTCTGCCTCATCTGGAATATCCGCTCCAACTCCAACCGCTGTAACTTTAATAGCAGCATCCTCATAAACAAAGGGCTGTCCAGGAATATATTTGACACTCGCATCCGTCACTTGTGCCGTCCACACATCTCCATTCTTCATAGTGATCATGAGCTCTTCATCACTCGTAAACGGCTTCAGACTGATAATCGCCCAATCCCCAGCAGTTACAATACTGCCATTGATCTCCTCAATCTCATCCTCACTCAGTTCGGAACTATACTCGTATACCAAACCGAGACTATCCTTGATCGCCCCAATGGTGGTGTCTTCTTCTACCTTTCCAACCCAAACCAGCGTGTCATCGGAGAAGTTTACACTTACAACCTGGCTTATAAACTCCTTTACTGCCTGCGTGGCATCCACATCTTCGACCGAAGGATTCGTGTTCTCATCAAATTCCGCTATTCCCAGCATTTCCACGACATCTGCAAGCGTGGTAAATCCGCCGCCGGGAATGCTAAATTCCACAGTTTTCCCATTTACTTCGTAGTGAAAGTCCACTGTATAAACAATAGCGAATACAGAAAAAGACGCTGCTACAAAAGATATGCTTCGCGGTCCATTATGAACAACAGGTATTGTCTCCAAATCAAGTTGAGATAAAACAACACCTCCTGATGCCTGAGTAATGTTCTTTGCGTTCGGTGCCTTGAGCGGTTTATTAACTGCCAGATTATCCTGTGTGCTTCCAGGAAAATGAATAGCGTATATTGTCGCATCTGACGGAATCTCGCCATCTATATCCATTGTCACTGTAACCGGTGCTTCCGGTTCAATGATATTTCCATCCTGCAATATCTTCAGATCATATAAGCCAAGAATACCTGATTTGCCTGTAAAACCTGCGCATGCTGCTTCTGCATATTGTTCATATTCCTCAGACAATGGATCAAGCGCTTCTGCAAGAAATTCTGCTGTCTCAGGAATGCCTGCTGTTTCGTCAAAAGATAAGGAAAGTGTGCCGCTTCCATGATTCACAGGAACGGACACCATTCGGATATACTCATCATCTGAATTACCAATCTCTTCAGATCTAGCATTATATGCATCCGCTTTCACAATCTGTAGCGAATATTCCCCTTCACTCAGAACATGGATTTTGTAGATGCCGCTTTCCAGATATTGCCTTTCCTCGCTATTGCCTCCGATATACACTTCACAGCCTGTTGAATGCACAATGATATCCGCAGGTTCGTCAATAGAAAGAAGATAATCCTGATTACCTTCTCCTTGCATCATGTCATCCAGTGCAATGCTTTGCACTTTTGCATAAAACTCGCTGCTATAATCTGAAAGACCTGTCAGCAGGGGCAAACAGGTCAATAAAGCTGTTAGCAAGAAAGCAACAAATCGTTTCGTCATCACTATTTCCATCTTTCTTCACTCTGCCGCAGGGCGGTGCAATCAATAGTCCCTTGGCCTATTGATAGAAACTGCGTCAGTCCATATATACAAAACCCCGGAAGAGCTGGTCTCATACGAAACAAGCCCTTCATATGTATACCCTTGTATCTTCTCATGCAGAGGAGCATACGTATAGCATGCTACAACACAATGGATACCTGTTAGGTTACGTCACACTCAAATTCTGAATCTGGCGAATCAGAAGCAACAAAAACGACTGTCACAAAGATTGGCCTGCATCCTCTGTAATATCTATCCGTACATCGGAAAATCCAGTCAGTGCGTATGTTGCACCACGGAGTTTCCATAAGGTGTTTCATCTACTGTGCTACCCGTGTACTTTTGTCATAAATTCATGTCAATCTGCAACAATCTTTTCCGGTTTTGCCCGAATATCGGTTAGCATCAGCATAAAAGAGCCACCAGTATTAGATTATACATCCACAATTGCAGTGTTTCATACCCTTTATTCAATAGGTATTGGCACATATCTTCTTTCTCTGTGGCCTTAACCATGTCGTTTTCACATAAATGTTACATTTTTATGGCAATGCCATCATCCATTGCACGCTGCTCTGCGAAAGCTTCTCTCGGATTTTCTTCACATGCCAGCATCTCCTGGCATTCTTTATGTTGTACAATACACAAACCATTCCATGGCTAAGACATCTCTGGTCCATTACACATTGGACCCTGACTGACCTTCTGTCCTGTCTGCCGCGCCATCCATTCAGACATTCCTCTTTCCTTCTGCTTTCGCAGAAGGTGTCGAAGCACCTTTATGAAATGCCAGTCGCAGTTTTGATGTGCATCCAACTGTCTGCGTACGCCTCTTTGTGACGAAACGCCCGAGTCTTCCCTGACAGGATGACTCGGGCGCTTGCGACTTATTCTGATAATTCTGTTGTCTCGCCGATAACTGGCCATCGCCAGGAGGATAATCTGCCGACGATATGCCCTGTCTATTCCATCATCCCATACCCACTTTACGCAAACCACTGGATACCTTCCGATAGAAATACACCAAAGACAATCAACGAAATGGTTCATCCGATCAAGAGCTGTGGTGAAGTAACCGCAATGGAATGGCCATGTCTCATGTTGCAGCAGAATTCGTTCGGATAACCCAATATTCTTTCTTCACTGACATGGGTACACACCATCCCGTCAATCCTCTGTTCTGCACGCTTGCGCATCAAAATGCATCTTCAAGGCGCGACCGAAGTCTCTTTTATTGAACTTGATTAAATTACGCGACTTGATTCAAACGTTAGCATCTGAACTGCTACCCGTCATCAGAAGGCTTGTCCACGCCTTTTCGGTGTTACCTGATCTCCACATTCCAACCTCTCGCTCTGGCAAATGCCTCGGCAGCGCTGCCTGAAGAAGTCGAGACTGTGAGCGAGGCGATACCGTCAAACGCCGTACTATCAATGGCACTGACGCTGACCGGAATCTCGACATAGATAAGGTTAGGCGCGCTGGCAAAGGCTTTTGCCCCTATGGAAACGCACCCTTCGGGAATCACCACACAGGTCTCCGCTGTCCCCATGAAAGCCTCATCTTCGATCTGCTTGGTGCCTACAGGAATCCATAGTGTTGCAGCCGCGGGAACATCCACCTTCACCGTCAAAATCGCATCAGTCGACCAATGTCCTTCGCTGAATGAAAGGGCATTCTCTCCTGTTCTGACTGCAATGCTATGTGTTCCCCTGGAAAGCTTCAGTGGGATGGTCATCGTGTTCACTCCTGCATTCAGTCCGAAGAGTGAAGGCTTTCCGCCATCAACACTCACTGCAATCTGGTCACCCAGGATATTCGAAACCTTCAAATTCACTAACCCAAATTGTGTGTCCGATACTTCAGCAGCAACGGTGGGCAAGATCGTAGGATCCAGTACACGGAATTCCCCGTATGCATACCTGCTCTCCTTCCCCGCCTCAAATCCGCTGACATTATAATATCCCGTCCAGTCTGTGCCTTCTAAGTCCTGTGCCTTTACCGCAAACGTAACGGATTTCCCCGGTGCAAAATTACGGTCACGGAATGCAGGTTTCGCACCGTCAAGGAAAATGGCAACATCATACCATGCAATATCATCATTGCCGGTAAACATCACTGTCACCCTCTCGCCGGCACTGAACTCTTCAGGCAGCCCGGAGACTGTGAACTCTTTGGTGGTTTCCTTTAAGCGAGTTATAGGAAAGGTTACGGGTGTGCTGTAATCCGACCACACACCATTCTGGTATGCCGAGACCCTGACTTCATGTAGTCCGGTATGATAGATCGACTCGCTGACATAGGTCGTAACACCGGATGGGTCAGCATCGACAATTACCGGATCCATGTACACGCCATACTGACTATCATCATCGAACATCATGACAGTAAGCTTTTCCGCACCGGGCGCTTTGATTTCAAGAATGGCCGTTCCTGCAAGCACGGGCTGATTCTTCAGTACAACTTCAGGCGAAGTGATAGTCTGGCTTCTCGGCTGGACCTCGACATAAACGATCAGATCCTCGCCATAGTCCTGCTGGCTGATATCCTCTTTCCTATAGCAGTGCAGATTCAGGCGATAGGTCCCTGAGCGCATGAAATAATTAGCAGGGATCGTATACAGCCCTTGGCTGTCGGGCTCCAGCACATACTCGTACAGAATCGCAAGCACATCGGTATTCCGGTTCTCGGGATCCACTTCCACAAGCCCCGCAGTCACAGCTTTTGCTTCAGAGGGCAGCGTTACAGAGAAAACCAGTGGCTCACCCACGAGAATGCTCTCCGGCACCTGGGCCGTGGGCGCATCGAGAGATTCAGCCATGGCCGCATCATCTATCTCAACCGATACGCTGCTCGCTTCACTCCAGCAACCGCCTATCAAGGCACGGTATTGGACCTCCGTGGACGTTGTACCATACACCCAGTTGGAAAAAGGAACCCTGACAAGCCCATCGTATCCTTCATACACAGTCGTTGCTTTCCAAGGACCTTCGTCCACAGCCGCCTTCTCTACGCCTGCCGCACTGACTGTTGCCCACACCAGGCCGCCATTATGCATACTCGGCTGATCCATTGTAACGCTTGGTGCTGCCGGTCGCTGACCCGTCACGGAGAAGAACGTCGAATAATCATTGTTATCATACTTGGCCTGGTTCACATAAACGGAAAGCATGTAGTCCCCTGCATCCAGTCCAAAAGCGCCAGCTCTGTCAATCGTATCGGGATTTCCGTTCCAATAGGTCGACTGCCTCGTGACAGTATTGTAGAACGTCACGTTCACATAGGTTTTCTCCGGATAGGTCGCTTTCAAGGTCAAATGCAACGGTTCGCCGGCCTGATAGACGTCTTTCATTTCCACCTCTGGCAGGCTTAATTGACCCAACGTATATCCGCTCACCTTGACCGGAGCAGACCATTCGCTCCAGATGCCGTCCACCATCGCCCTGAACTCGTATTCCAGTGCATTGGAATACATGGTAGGTTCCCAGATCGCCTCGTCCCCGTCAATCCACAATCCCCAACAGGATGTAGCCCAGCTGCTTCCCACGCTCCGATACTGTACCTCGGTCATCCCCTTATGCGTAATCGTGAACGTGATCGTCTCACTCTTCAGCACACGTGTCGGTGCACTCACCAACGGTGCAGACGGTCGTACACCTGTGATTTCCAATGTAGCATGCCCGGTGCGCGATGGGTTATAGGTCGCATCATAGCCTGTGACGGTCACCGTATACACTCCGGGATCCAAGTCGTCTCCAGACCAAGTCGACCAGTTGTACACAAGCGTCTTTCCGCGCTCTTCATCGTGGACCCAATAGGAAGCTGTTTTCACCGTGTTTCCCTGACGAAATTCAACATCGTAATACAGTATGCCTTCCTCATAGGGGATGGTAAGCACAATGTCATCTGCAAGTGTCAATGTCGGTCCCACCGTAAAATGCAGCGCATCGTTCTGCTCAAGATCCGATGGCGACGCAACAGGATTCTGCGGGATATCCGACGGCGTCGCAACAGGGCCCTGTGGGATATCCGACGGCGTCGCATAAGATGTGGCTGCGGATGCTGCGACAGGAATCCACAAAAGCGCAGCCAATAGAACCGTGATGATCTTTCCGCGCATAGAGATGCTCCTTTTCTTCGGCACACTCGGCGTCCCGCTCCGCTCGAAACCCGTGCGGCGTCTTGCCTGTAGGCCATTTGTCATGTTCAGACCCATTATAGCGCTGTAGTCTTTTTTAGTGCAATAGTGCGCTTTCAGATTCGCTTCCGTCGCTTGCGATCGAAAGTCAGCTGTTTTTCGCCCTTCTTTCTCTGCGCATCGTAGACCGCTATAGATCACCATTTTACGCACTCCTTCCCAAACGATGCTTTCACAGTCCTGCGGCTTCTGGTATACTCCGCCTGTCGGGCATACGCCGGCTTCTCGCATTGCCTACAGCGCCTATATTCGGAGGGAATACACCCATGCAAGACCTGGATCTTCCTACCTCACCTTTGCCTGGTTCACTTGGCTCCTGCTCCGTCCCATCCATGGATAGCACCAGTACGCTGGGCACAGATGTCACGCCCTCCAAGTACAAATGGGCACTGGTCACCGGCTGCGATCACGGACTCGGAACAGCCCTTGTGCAGGAGCTCATCCGCCGCAATTACCATGTCATCGCCTGCCGTTTTCATCCCGAAGAGACCGTCATCGACGGAATCGCCCGGGAGAATCCGTATCTGGTTACAGTCCGCCTCCTGGATATCGCAAGTGACCAAAGTGTGCAAAGCCTGAAGGACAGCCTTTCTTCCCTCGTCCCTTGCATTGACCTGCTTATCAACTGTGCAGGCATCCTTGGAGACATGGAAAGCGGTCCCGACGATGAACTGAACTTCCCCCGCATGCTGGACGTCCTCAATGTTAACGCCCTGGGCACACTGCGCGTCACCGCGGCGCTGCTCCCGCTCGTGGAGAATAGCCAGGATAAAACCGTGCTCAATATTTCCTCCGAAGCCGGCAGCATCGGAGACTGTGAGCGCACCGGCTGGTTCGGCTACTGCATGTCCAAGAGTGCCAACAACATGCAGGGCGCCCTCATCCATAACACACTGCGGAAAAAGGGCGGTCAGGTCATCCAGATGCATCCGGGCCATGTTGCCACCTTCATGCGCGGTCACCTGGATACGACAGCCGCCCTCACGCCCGAAGAGTCCGCCAGCGCACTTTTGCACACCGTGCTGGATCAGAAGCTCCCGGTTGGGGACCGTCCGCTCTACATTGATTACGCTGGACATCCCCTGCCCTTTTGAATCCCTCTGGCACATATTCCCACGCGACGCGAAAGAGGAGTCCCGCATCTCCTCCGTGTTCCGGCCATCACCCGTTTTCTCAAACAGGTCCTCACACCTATGCGCAACCTGCAAGATAGTTTCCCGTTTACACCCTATCCGATCTGCCAAGGAGGTTTTTCCATGTTGTTTGTCTGCTACGAGCGCTGCACCACCTGCAAGAAAGCTGAAAAGTGGCTTCAGGACCACAGCCTCACCTATACCGTCCGCCCTATCAAGGAGCAGCATCCCACCGCGGATGAGCTGCGCACCTGGCATGCGGCGTCCGGTCTGCCCATGACCCGCTTCTTCAACACCTCTGGTCAGCTCTACCGCTCTATGAACCTCAAAGACAAGCTGCCCGAAATGAGTGAGGAGGAGATGCTCGCCCTGCTTGCCACCGACGGCATGCTGGTAAAGCGTCCCATCCTGGTGAACGGAGAGACCGTCCTTGTCGGGTTCTCCGAGGAGAAATGGCAGGCTGCTCTGCTCGCCTGATGCCTCAATGGCGCATGCCTGTCTCAATTGTCACTTTCCATGTCTCAAAGCTACACTTCGTGCGTTGCACCCGCAGCGAAACGGGCTTACAATATAACCGTGCCAAGGGAGTAGCAAACCACGGAAAAGTGGTTCTGAAACCGTCACCACGATGCGAGAGCATCCGGTTAAGATCAAAATGCAAGACTTGCACAGACCGACAGGGCCTGTGCGAGTCTTTTTCGTACAGTACCTGAATATATACAGGAGGTACTGCCCATGCTCTCTCTCATCATCATCGTTCTCCTTTTCTCCTCCCTCTTCGGCGGCGGCCGGTATCGCCGCGGTGGATGGGGACTGTTCGGCGGGTATCATCGCCCCATGGGCGGTGGCTTCTTCTGCCCGCGCGGTTTCGGCCCGCATGGTGGAATGCATCGTGGCCCGGGTTGCTTTGGAGGCCCGCACGGTCATCCGCATGGCGGCTTCGGTGGCCCCCACGGTGGCCCTGGCCGCTTCTGACGGACCCTCTCCCTTCTGTTTTCCGCGCAGGTTTCCCCTGTGCGTTGCCGAAAATGCCCGCATGCCGGGCCGGCACATAACGATTGCGATTTCCTAGATGAAGCAGGGCTGCAGCCCTGCTTTTTCTGTTTCTCCCTCCCCATTGAGAAAGGCCATCCGGGCAATTGCCCGGACGGCCTATGACTTACGGCAGTTTCACCGTACAGTGCATACCAAAGCGCAGCCCTTCCGTACTCTCCGGAAGAATGCGCACCGTGTAGGTTGCATCCTGTCCGGTGGTTGTGCTGATGCGCCCGATGCTTTCTACTCTTCCCCGGAAAACCCGGTTCTCCAGGGCATCAAAGGTCACCTCCACCGTGTCCCCGAGCTTCACAAGGTCGATATCCTGCTCGGAAAGGTCAGCTTCAATCACCATATTCTCCAGCGGCCAGAGTGTCGCCACCGCAGCATCCTGCGTGACGCTCTGCCCCTGGGATACCTTGATTTCCGCCAGTACGCCATCCACAGATGACGTCAGCACAGGATCCGCATGCTCTGTCCTCTCCCCGGAAAGCCATGAGAACAGCCTATCTCCTGCCTTGACCTCATCCCCTGTTTTGACATACACCGAGGTGATGACCCCGTCTGCCTGAAGCAGCTGGCCCGCACGCCGCATGGCGTTCCCGCGTCCGATCCGACTCTCCCCGGAATAATCCGACTTGCGGAACACATTCACCTGTGCGCCCTGGTCAAACTCCCCATCGGTCACAATCACCGTAAATTCCGTCCCGTTCACCGTGCCCACGGTGCCCTTTCCGGTCACCTCGGTGTCATT
>JAFUZB010000141.1 GCA_017476845.1 Clostridia bacterium | reverse complement strand
TATCCGCAGCGCCAGAAAGTTCCCTATGTTTGTTACCGTACAGGATGAAGGTTCATGGTTGCATGTTTCCTTTTGCAGCAGTGAGTAGTCTCAAAAACTCTTGAGCCCTTGAAAACATTGGTTTTGAGGGGCTACAAAAAAACCTATTTTTCTCCGGCTTCGCCGGACTTTCCCGAACCATTTCTCGAATTCGTCGAGAAATGGTTCGGTTTTTGTCGTTTGTTTCGATTTTTTCGAAAAAGTACTTGACAAATTTTGGGCGGGGCGCCAGCGCATCCCATCGCCCCTTAGGGCGCTGGGACGCTGCTGGCGCCATTTCGGTGAAAAAAACCATCCCGATTTTGGAGGTGACCTACACATGCTTGGTCATTGGATGGTTGAAACCGATTATAGAGCATCCGTCCAACATTTCGTAGCAGGGTTATCCGACTACGAGCACGAGATTTGGTGCGGCAAATACCGTACCTATTACCATGCCCTCAAACGGCTTCGTACTGATGCCGCCAGGGACTACCTTTGCTGCCTGTACAGTCATACAGGACGTCCCGCTACTAACCAGTGCCAGATCCTGCTTTCCTTTATCCTCACGGGACGCATGGGAGAGACCAGTCTTACCAAGTGGGTCGAAATTGTACGGACAGATCGTATGATTCGCGCTCTCATTGGAGTGTTCGGCAACGACAAGCCGCCTGTACCGGGGGATTACTACCACTTTATTGACCGTCTCTGGACACAGCCCTGGAAAGAGCAGCTCCTGGGACGCCGCGACACCCTTCCCTATAACCACAACCTCAAGCCGACTGACAAGAAGCCGGGCAAGGGGAACAAATGGGAGAAAACCAGAGGTACGATCACGGAAGAATGTGAGAAGCTCATCCTATCTGAAAAAGACTTCCCACAGTACTACGAGGTCCACATGCAGCAGCTCTTCCGTATCCTGGGTCTGAAGCCTTCTCAGGCTGCTGGTTTACTCAATGGTGTGGATACCATCTGCGGGGATGGTACCTGCTTCCATGAGTTTGCGTCCCCTTCAGGGTGCCGCATTGGCGAGTGCACATGTGGGCACAAGGAGGGCGATCGCTGTGCCTGTCCTCGCCATTTCAGCGATCCTTCTGCTACCTGGGGGTATGACAGCGATGAGGATATCTACTACTATGGCCATACACTCTACACCCTGTGTGTGCACAACAATGACCTTGCCATTGACCTTCCGGTCCACATCCGTACCGCCACTGCTCGTCGTCATGACAGTGTCACTGGTCTGGTGGCGCTCAATGAGTACTTCAGAGTGAACCCGGATATCCCCTTCAGCAACCTCTGTCTGGACTCGGCCCATGACAACTATCCAACCTACCGCTTGTGTCAGAACTTCTGGCACATAAACCCCTTCATTGACCTGAATATCAAGCGCGGTCGACCGAAGGTGATTCACGATACCGTTACCATTGATACCGATGGTACCCCGATGTGCCAGGCTGGCAAGCGCATGGTCTTCAGCGGCATTGACCGCTCTCGCAACCGTTGCAAGTATCGTTGCCCATATGCCGCAGCAAACCAAGACCAGAACCAGTGCCCTTGCAAGGGTCAGTGTTCTTCTTCTAACTACGGCCGTACCGTATACACCCATCCCGAGTGAGATATTCGTCTCTATACACCTGTGCCCCGTGGCACTGATGCCTACAAGGCGGTCTATAACAACCGCACCTCCTGTGAGCGCATGAACAACCGTCTCCTCAACGACTATCACCTGCACACCTGGCGTGGCCGGACTCGCAAGCGTCTCGCCTTCTTTTCCACCTTTGCCGCCATCAACGTCCACCTGGATGCTCAACTCAAGGTGCTGAAGGACACTGCCTGAGTGGACAGTGATGTACCAAGGACATTCGTCCTGACCCGAACGGTGACGAGATAATCAACACCGTGTTGATTTTTTTGAAAAATGGCCGTTCGGCTTGTTTGCCATACCTATTTTTCCGGTATATCTGCAAAGGTAGCTGTTCTCGTCATCTTTTCCGCCTCCAATCTCCCCCTTCAACCACTTCTCACTCCATCGTTTCGGGGCAATTCGGTCATTTTCCGAACATTAGTTTTCGAGTTTTTGAGATCACTCCTCCACTCGTCATTCATCTCGTCTAGAATCAATTGTAATTCCTTACTCACTTTGCCACTCCTTCATGCGTTTCACCAAACTGCTTTTTTCGGTACGAGAATGCCGGGAACTACCATACCAGTCCATATCTCAAAGCATATTCAGTGTCCGCACTGACCAAATCAGAATGGATAAGGTCCGAATTCAGTCTGCTAGCAGTGCCTACGATGAACAGCTGTTTGGGCGTCTGAAAACAAGTGGATTTGCCATAGCATAATTACAATTTCAATTCCTCTTGCCGGCAGTGGGTATCTATAGTCTATGCCATTTGTCCTCTGCAACAGCAATTGAACAGAAGACGTGGAGCCTTCGCTCCTCAAACGCTTTCCCTCCTCCGTTCTCTTGCAGATCCTGCACTATAGGGCTGTACGATAATATCATTCCGCCACTCCAGATAAAGCACTGCGTAGTGTCTGGTTAACACGCCACTGGAAACGTGAACGCAGAAAATGCCTTCCTATCATGCCCCCTGCGCTTCCCGATACTCCCTGAGGATCTTTTCTCGGAACATCCGATCGCTCATCACCCTTGCACTTTCATTGCCCCGTCCTTTTGAACACAGATAGTTAATGGCGTCAGCCAAGTCTGCGCTCTCTTTATCCTTCTCAGCTATGGCTTGATTCCACGCTGCTTCTTTCTTCATCCATTCTTCATTCATCTCATCTACAATCAATTGCAATTCTCTGCTCACTTTTGTCACTCCTTCCTGCGTTTCACCAAGCTGCTTTATCGATATGAGAATGCTGGAAAACACACCATACCAGTCCGAATCTCAAAGCATATTCAGTGTCCGCACTGACCAATGCAGAATGGATAAGGCACTGAATACAGTCTGCTAGCAGTGACCACGATGAACAAGCTGTTTTGGCGTCTGAAAGCAAGTGGATTTGCCGCAACAAATAGCAATTTCTTTCCCTCGCTAGCAATAGGTATCTGTAGTCCTGGAAACATACGCCATTTGTCCTCTGCAACAGCAATTGAACAGAAGGTGTGGAGCCTTCGCTCCTCAAATGCTTTTCCTGATCAGTTCTCTTGCAGATTCTGCGCTATCGGGCTGTACGATATATCATTCCGCCACTCCAGATAAAGCACTGCATAGCGTCCGGTCAACATGCCACAGGAAACATGAACGCAGAAACCACCTTCCTAATTATGCCCCATGCGCATCCCGGTACTCACTGAGGATCTTTTCTCTGAACACCCGATCGCTCATCGCTCTTGCGCTTTCATTGCCCCGTCCTTCTGTACACAGATAGTTAATGGCGTCAGCCAAGTCTGCGCTCTCTTTGTCCTTCTCAGCTATGGCTTGATTCCATGCTGTTTCCTTCTCGGCTATGGCTTGATTCCATGCTGTTTCCTTCTCGGCTATGGCTTGATTCCACGCCGCCTCCTTCTCAGCTATGGTTTGATTCCACGCCGCTTCCTTCTTCATCCATTCTTCATTCATCTCATCTACAATCAATTGCAATTCTCTACTCACTTTTGTTACTCCTTCCTGCGTTTCACGAAGCTGTTTCTTTCGCTCGGAAAATGCCGGAAACTGTCCATCGTACCAATCCGGATCTCTGAACACCTTCATTAACGCTGCTACTTTCTTAAGTCTTTCGCTTTCTCCATGAAGAAAAGGATCCAGCGATTCCGTATTCACAAAATACCTGATCAACCCCAGAATCGCAAGTTTTTATACTAGGCTAGCCACTCAAAAGGGCTAGAACATAAGTAATTACTGTATTGACACCACTCCTACATGCTAGTATAATTTTGATGGTTTTTATACTAGCATGTAGAGGAGGTACATGTCGTGTACGCAGGCATTAGCAACATCGTGACAATAC
>JAFUZB010000140.1 GCA_017476845.1 Clostridia bacterium | reverse complement strand
GGGAAATGTAGAGTGCGCGACTGTCCTTCTTTAAGTCGCACAGCGGGATCTGTTCGCGCGCGGCAAGCTCCCGCACAGCCCGGGGATATTCGCCGTGGGTGTAGAGTAGGCTGCCGCCCCCGACAAAGAAGCGGCGGGAAACCGGTGTCATCAGGACCGGAAGCGCACCCTTTTCCCTGGCTATATTGCAGTAACGCATCAGAAATTCGGGATAGGTGCTGTCGGAATCGGTGTGCAGGTCGGGCGTGTCCTTCTCATCGTTATGGCCGAACTGGATGAGCAGGATATCGCCCTTTTGCATGCCCTGCTCGGCCAGAGAGAAGAGCCCTTGATCCCAGAAGCTCCGGGTGCTGCGCCCGCTCAGGGCGAGGTTGCGCACGGGGACGGTATCCAGTAGATACTTGGGTAGGGCCCAGCCCCATCCCCTGAAGGGCGGACGATTGTCTTCCACGGTGGAATCACCGATAATCCAGATTACAGGCATGGTTTTCTCCTTGTCAGTCGTGCTGTGCAATATCCAGGCGAATGTTCTTTGTGTGGGAGAGCGAGATGCCGGTGTCCTTGCCCAAGGTGCATTCTTCGCAGGTAATGTCGCTCGCCTCGTAGCCGGGAACATCAAAGCCGCTCAGGTCGATGGCGGCCATGGCGTGCTCTTCTTTTTCCCAGTAGTTGCGCGCCCAGCCGGTCAGATGCACGCGCTTGAGATGGATGTCCGAAAAGCGGGGCGGCACTGCGGATCCCTCGCCGTCATCGTTGTAGAGCACGGCGCAGGTGAGAAAGCGGGAGAGAATGCTGTCGGATACATGCACGTTCCGCACATAGCCGCCGCGCTTCTTGGTGCCCTTGATCTGTACACCGTAGAGCGAGTGCTCCAGATCGCAGTCCCAGATCCTGACGTCCTCCACGCCGCCGCTCATCTCGCTGCCGATGGCAATCCCCAGACCGTATTCGGAGACGCAGTCGAAGATGCGGATGTGCCGCGTGGGGAGGTTGATGATATTCCCGTCGGGGTTCTTCCCGCTCTTGATGGCCACAGAGTCATCGCCTGTGTGGAAGGTGCAGCCAAAGAGCGTGCAGTTTTCGCTGGAATCGGGATCCCATCCGTCACCGTTCCATACCCCTTCGGAATAGAAGGTACAGTGGTCGGTGACGATGCCCCGGGAATAGAGCATGTGCATATTCCAAGCGGCGCCGTTGCGAAGGGTCAGTCCGCTGATGCGGATATTCCGGCAGTTGCTCAGGTTGATCAGGCGGCCTCTGGCCCGTCCGGGAATGGTATTGTTGTTCTCGTATTCCTTGATTTTGTCCCCGAGGGCTTCAATCTCCGCTTGGAGGCGCACACGCTCGGAGGCGATGATGTTCAGTGCAAGTGCCTGTCCTCCGCCGGACAGGGTGCCCGGACCGTGGATGAGCACATCCTCGCAGTTGGCGGGGGAGGTGTGATCCATGTGTCCCAGATTCAGCAGACTCTGGAAGCACATCATCTCAATGCCTTCAAAGCGGCTGGGGATCTTGGGAAGATAGTCCTCGGGCCGCTCGGTACCCTGCAGCACAGCCCCTTCCTCCAGATACAGGGACATGTGGCTGTGCAGGCGAAGCGCGCCGGTGAGAAAGGTACCGCTTGGGATCACCAGCTCATCGCCAGGCGACAGGGCATCAATGGCGGCCTGGATGGCGTGGGTATTCAGCGTCTGCCCGTCTCCCTTTGCGCCAAAGTCGGTGACTAAACGCTTTCTTGGGAGAGCGGGAAGTACAATGTCCGCTTCCCCGAGCAGGACGTGGTTTCGCATGACCTTAGCATGAAGACTCGCTTCGGGGGCGAGATGGGCAAAGGACGCGTGGGTCACCTTTGTTTCAATAGAAGGCTGACCTGAAAGCAGGACCTTATAGGTTTCCCCTCGCACGGCATCCTCGGGCTTTTCCCACCAGAGCGTGAGCGAGCTCGGGGTGGCAAGTGTTTGCAGTTCCATAAACGGTATCCTCCTCTGAAGGACAGAGACGCTACGCTAGCGCTTGCTGTCCGCCTCGTTGCGCGCGGCGATCTCCTCGGTGGTCTCCGCACGCTCCCATCCGTTATAGTTGATCAGCGAGGGCTTTCTGCTGTCACAGGGCAGTCTGCGCCATTCGGACGGGGTGACACCCATGATGTCGAGGAAATGGCGGTTAAAGCAGCTCAGAGAACTGTAGCCGACCTGAGAGGCAATGTTGACGATGGTATCCTCACTTGTTCTGAGCAGATCGCAGCTTTTGAGGATCCGCACCTGATGCAAAAAGGCGAGCGAGTTGATGCCGGTCTGAGCATGGAAGAGCCTGCGGAAATGGGTGGGGCTCATGCCGCAGAGCCTGGCAAGATCATCCTGGGAAAAGGAGAGCATGTAGTTTTCGTACATGTAGTCCAAGGCGGGGGAGAGGGAAAGGGAGTGCCTGACGTCATGCTTGCCGGCGTTCTCACCCCGCTGCCGGACATGATGTCTGTACAGCCTGGCAAAGAGCGTCTGGCAAAGTCCCCGCACGCTGATCTCCCAACAGGGCTCTTTTTGTCCCGCCTCATCCATGATGTCGCCGATAAGGCGCGAAATCCATGGATCCTTCTCCTTGCTGATGAGCAGTGAGCACTCGGACAGAAGCTGACCGATGACGGATACTTCAGGGAAGAGGTTGATGGCGTTTCGGCCGAGAATGACAGCCGGATCCAGATGAAGATAGGACCACAGCGAGAAAGTTCCGGGAGAGGACCAGGTGGTGTGCGGCACATTACGGGCCACACAGAACACATCGCCCTCGTGAAAAGGAATCCGGCTTTCACCGAACTGAATGAAGCCGCTGTCCGAAAGACACAGACCAATCTCAAAACAGTTATGAAAGTGCAGTCGCTGACTGGGCTCGGGGGAGATGCGCCACTCGGGACCGGACAGTACCTGCAGCGGAAAATCCACCGGGAGCTCGTAGCTGCGGTATTCCACGGTGGGTTGTCTGGGCCTTGCCATGTTCCTTACCTCCATGTGTCGGCAAAAGAAGAAGATGGATATCTCATTATAGGTCTCTGTGGTTGTTTTTGACAAGTTCAATTTATGCATTTTTATCATAAAATGCTCTCTGAATACCGGATTGTACAAAATGGGCAATTCAAGATGGTCGAAATCAGTCATCTTTAAACATAAAAAAGGTGGACTCCCATTGCACACAGTCACTATAATAACCGTACAATGGGTTGGTGAAAGCGGGCGATAGCTGTGCTTACACCCAATGCATTCCATCGATTCCCGTCCAATCGTATATTTCGGAAAGCAAGGAGGTCCATTGACGTGAGTACAAAACCGGTCAAAGCCCAGTCGCTGAGGGAAAAAACAAGCTGGCGCAAAGCCCTTCAGCGCGACTGGCACCTGTATCTGATGCTGCTCGTTCCTATTGCGCTGGTGATCATTTTCAACTATGCCGCCTATCCCGGACTGCGCATGGTCTTTATGGACTACAAGCCGGCCAAGGGTTATGCGGGATCCAAATGGGTAGGCTGGGAAACCTTCCAGAAGGTGTTCAAGGATAAAGACTTTATCCGGGCACTCAAAAACTCCATTGTTTTTAACCTCCTGGACCTGCTGGTGAGCTTCCCGATGCCGATTATCCTGGCACTGATGCTCAACGAGCTGCGCTTCCCGCGCTTTAAGAAGGTAACGCAGACCATCTTGTACCTGCCGCACTTCCTCTCCTGGGTCATTATCGGATCGGTCGCCTATCAGCTCTTCAAGCCCAGCACCGGCATCATCAACGTTCTGATGATGAAGTGGGGCTGGATCGAGCAGGGCATTCCGTTCCTGACCGAGAAAAACCATTGGGCCATCACCTACCTGCTCATCGGCGTATGGCAGGGCATGGGCTGGGGCACGATCATCTATCTGGCTGCCATCACCGGCATTTCCGGCGAGCTCTATGAGGCAGCCATGATCGACGGTGCCAACCGCCTGCAGCGAATCTGGCATATCACCCTGCCGGGCATCCGTTCCACCATCGTGGTGCTTCTCATCATGAACCTCGGCAAGCTCATGGGCAGCAACTATGAACGACTGGATGTCTTTGCCAATACACAGGTCAGGGACTACCAATACCAACTTGCTATCTACATTTACGAAAAAGGCCTTGCGAGCTCCAAGTTCTCCATGGCAACGGCGGTGGGTCTGTTCCAGTCTCTGGTCGGTCTCATGCTGGTTCTCATCTCTGACCGTTTTGCCAAAGCACTTGGCGAAGACGGTCTGCTGTAAGGAGGGGAGTTACCATGGCAAAGGAAAAGGTCAAAGAGTTTGATACGGTCAATGACGGCTCCCATGCGATCCGTAAATTTACCGTCGGCGATTTCTTCATTATCCTGTTTCTTGTGATACTGTGCCTTACCTGTATCCTTCCCTTCGTTCACCTGGCTGCCAAATCCGTCTCCAGCAACACCGCCGTGATGCAGAAGTCGGTTGTGCTCTGGCCCAAGGGAATCAACATTGACGCCTACAAGTCCATCTTTGAGGACGGCACCCTGGTGCATTCCTTCCTCTATAGTGTGGAGCTTGTCCTGATCTTTACGGCCTTGGGTATGGTTGCCTGTATCTGTGCAGCCTATCCGCTCTCCAAGAAGCGTCTCAAGGGCCGTGGGCTCTTCACGGTCATCCTCATGATTCCGATGTACTTCTCCGCAGGTCTGATTCCTACGTATCTTCTCTACAAGAACCTGAACCTGCTCAACAGCATGTGGGTGCTGATTCTTCCGCTGATCTATTCGTCCTACAACATGCTGATCATGAAGAACTACTTCCAGTCCTCCATCCCGGATTCCCTGGAGGAGGCTGCATTCCTGGACGGCGCAAGCAACTTCCAGATCCTCTTCAAGATTGTGCTTCCCCTGTCCAAGCCGATTCTGGCGACGCTGTCTCTCTTCTATGCTGTAGGACGCTGGAACTCCTACGCCGACAACAAGTACTACATCACCAAGGAAGCGCTGAAGATGATTCAGTACAAGCTCTATCAGCTCGTCGCTTCCGCCACTGAAGCCCAGACCGCAACGCTCTCCGAGGCCATTGAGGTCACCAGCACACCGGAAGTGCTTCAGGCAGCCTGCATCATGTTTGCGACCATCCCGATCGTCTGCATTTATCCGTTCCTGCAGAAGTATTTCGTCAAGGGCGTCATGGTCGGTGCCGTGAAGGGCTGATAAACCATTCGGTTATCTGCGGTGAAAACCGCTACAATAGATAACAAAACACAAAAGGAGGACATCCCGATGAAAAAGATGCTTGCTCTTATCCTCTCGGCAGTAATGATGCTGTCACTGCTGCCCATGGCAACGGCTGAAACGGCCGGTTGGGAACCCTTCGCCAGCAACGTGTCCATCACCATCCCGGTGTATGACCGTGGCCAGGCCGGCGTGCCCAATGTCGAAGACAACTACTGGACCAAGTGGATCCAGGAGAACTTCGGCGACAAGTACAACGTGACCGTGAACTTTGTTGCGATCCCGCGTACCGATGTCATGACCAAGTACTCCATGCTCGCGGCAGCAGACGATCTGCCCACCGTGCTGATGGAGTACGACTATCCGAAGGTCACCCAGTGGGCAGCCGACGGCTATCTCACCACCTTCGATATGGATTCGTTCGCAGCCGTTGCTCCCACCTACTACAATCGTATGGTGGAAAACAACCAGCTGACCTACACCCAGATCAACGGCGAGACCTATTTCGTAGCCGCCTATCGTCCCTACTATGACACCGCCTACACCTTCCAGACCTTCGTCCGCATGGACTGGCTGAAGCAGGTTGGCTATGATCATGTGCCCGCCACCACCACTGAGTTCAACGATGCTATGCTCAAGATCAAGGAAGCTGGCATTGCCGAACATCCCGCCGGCGGCGTCATGATCACAGGCCTTGGCTCTGACCAGAACTACGGATGGCGCACCTGGCCTCTGGACGAGGAAGAATGGGCCATGTACGGCGATTACAACATTCCTTCCCTCGGCTGGGAGCCCAACTACAAGCTCCTGAAGAACGAGAATGCCAAGTACAACAACGGCACCCTCAATCCCGAGTACTATCTGACCGGCACCGAGGATGAGAAGACCAACTTCATCAACGGCGAATACTATCAGTATGCTGGCTACATCTCCGCCAACATGGACTGGCTCACCGCTTTCTATGAGGCCAATCCCGATGCCGAGCTGGCTATCGCTCCCGTGAGCGCTGCCATCGACGAGACCTATGGCACCACCCCCGGCTACCGCACCGACAACCCCT
>JAFUZB010000139.1 GCA_017476845.1 Clostridia bacterium | reverse complement strand
GCAGCGTCTTTCCCCCTCCGGAGATCCGGATCTGCTCTATGCCGCTGTCCTGTCCACTCTCCCGCTTGACTGAAATCGCCCGGGCCTCCACTGCTTTCGGAGGCCCGGGTTTCGCATTGCACGGTCTTTTCTCTACGGCGGGCTGTTGTCCGGCTTTCATCACCCCAGCCCCTCTGCCTTCTGCGCGCGCCGGAGGAAGACAAAGTACACCGAGCACATGATGATCTGGACCACCGAGGACATCGGAACGGCCAGGCCAATTCTGAAGAGGGACGGCGGCTGGATCCGGCTCATGAGGAGGGACACGGGCAATCTGACGCAGAAGGCCCCGATGAGGCCCTGGATCATGACAAAGCGCGTTCTTCCGTACCCGTTATAGAAACCGTTAAAGCAGAAGAAGAAACTCACAAGCAGGGTATCGATCGCGTAGGCCTTGAGATAATCCCATCCGGCCATGATGACATCCTGTTCATCCGTGAATAGGCCGCACAGCAAGTCCCCGCGGAAGAAGGCAAGGGAGGCGAGGATAAGGCCGATAGAGAAGGACAGGGTCATGCCCAGGCCCATCGCCTTCCTGGCCCGCGCATGCTGCGAGGCGCCCACATTCTGCGCCACAAACGCCGAGAGGGCCTGCATGAAGGCGGAGGGCACCAGCATGATGAAGCCGCACAGCTTCTCGGCGACGCCTACGCCTGCGGATGCCGTGAGGCCGAGCCCGTTGACGATGGACAGGATCGCGAGGAAGGAGAAGCTGACCAGGAGGTCCTGCAGGGCAATGGGCGTCCCAATGGTCAGTGTCTGGCGTACCACCTGTTTTTCCAGGCGTATCTGCCGTGCCGTGAAGGAAAACGGAAGTCCCCGCTTTCGTATGATCGGCAGACAGATCCCCACCGACAGGGCCTGGGAGAGGACGGTGGCCAGCGCCGCGCCCGTTGCACCCATGCGAAGGCCGGCGACCAGAAGAAGGTCCCCCGCCACATTGACAACGGTTGCGATGCACACCGCGAGAAAGGGCGTCCTGGAATCCCCCAGTCCCCTGAAGATGCTTCCCAGCACATTGTAGGCGGCAATGAAGATGAGCCCGGCCGCGCACACGCGCACGTAACCCCGCGTGGCACCAAACGCCTCCTGCGGCGCCTGCATCCAGGTGCAGAGCGTATCGGTAAAGAGGAGCACAAGCGCGGAGAGGGCCACGGCCAGGGCACAGAACAATGCCACCGCGGTGCCCACCACGTCGCCCGCCTCCTCGCGCCTTCCGGCCCCGAGCCGCTGTCCGAGCAGCACCGTTGTCCCCATGGACAGTCCCGTAATGATGCTCGTCAGGCTCATCATGAGCTGGCTTCCCGTGGAGACACCGCTCACATCGGCGCTCCCGGCAAACTTTCCCACCACCAGAAGATCCACCGCACCGTACATCGCCTGTAGCACCAGCGCGCCCAGAATCGGCAGTGCAAAGCGCACCAATGCCGGCAGAATGCTTCCCCGGGTAAAATCTCTCTCCTTGTCCCTTTGCATCTTTCCCTCTCCTTTGGGTCTTTGCCCGTAAGCTTTCCTCTCTCACAAACGAAAACCGGAGAAGACTGCGGGAATCGCACCCGCCATCTTCTCCGGCAGTCACTTCGTTTCTCTGCAGCATCCGCTGCCCATCGAGTCTTGCCCTCCGATGACATGGGGTATTCTATGGTTTCCGTCCCCTCCCGTCAAGAAGGCCGGGGGAAGGACGCGAAATGTACTTTTTGTCTTCCCCGGAAGGAGGACAGGACACTCTGACGAATACAGAGGATAACCATCCATAAGGAGGACCTTCTATGACCTGGCAACCTGCCGAAGACCGGTATACCACCCTTCCCTATCGCCGCTGCGGCAACAGCGGTATCCAGCTTCCCGCCATCTCTCTGGGCTTATGGCACAATTTCGGGGACATCACGCCCTTCGGTGTCCAGCAGCAGCTCCTGCGCACCGCCTTCGATCACGGCATCACCCACTTTGACCTTGCCAACAATTACGGCCCGCCCTACGGCGAGGCGGAGCGCAATTTCGGCCGCCACATGGAGATCGACTGGAAGCCCCTGCGCGATGAGCTCATCATCTCCACCAAGGCAGGCTACGATATGTGGCCCGGGCCCTACGGGAATTTCGGGAGCCGCAAGTATCTCATCGCCTCGTTGGATCAAAGTCTCAAGCGCATGCACCTGGACTATGTCGACATCTTCTACCACCATCGTCCCGATCCCGACACGCCCCTGGAGGAAACCATGGGCGCCCTGGACCAGATTGTCCGCTCGGGGAAGGCACTGTACGTGGGCATCTCCAACTATCCCGCCCCGCTCGCGAAAAGGGCCTTTGAGATCCTGAAGGAGCTTGGCACCCCCTGCCTCATCGAGCAGCCCTCCTACTCCATGTTCAACCGCTGGATCGAGGACGGACTCACCGATGTGCTGAGAGAATACAAGGTCGGATGCATCGCCTTCTGCCCGCTGGCCTCGGGACTGCTCACCAGCCGCTATCTCAACGGCATTCCCGCCGACTCCCGCGCCGCCCACGACCCGAGATTCCTCCGTCCCGACGCCATCACCCCGGAAAAGCTGGAGAAGATCACCGCGCTCAACAGCCTGGCCCAGAGACGCGGACAGCAGCTCAGCCAGATGGCACTGGCCTGGGTGCTTCGCGATCCGGTGGTCACCTCCGCGCTCATCGGCGCAAGCAAGCCCGAACAGATCCTGGAGAATGTGCGCTGCCTGGATGCCGCTCCCTTCACCGAGGAGGAGCTCAAGGAGATTGATGCGATTCTCGCAAAGTAACCCCAATAGAAACCATCTGCCCCCGCAAGGCCTTTCCTATGAAAGACGGCCTTGCGGGGGCAGATATTGTTTTTCCGCCTAGATCGACGCTTTCCCAAGATGAATGCCCTGGCGGATCATGGTATCCGAGAGCGCTGCCATCTGCGCGGGTGTTTCCGGGCAGTCCCGGTTGACCCAGGCACGGATGAGCCCTGCACAGCCGAAGATGACAAAGCTGTAATGGTAATCGAATTCCTCCACATGATGCTCGATATGCATGTTCTCCCATGCATTGAGGGACCTATCCCGGATCACCTCGTTCAATCGGTGAAGGAAGTTCATGTCCCCGTTGGGGCTCAGCAGCACCCTGCACATCTCCCGATTGTCCTGAATGAAGGTGAAAAGATCGGTGAGCATCGGCACAGACTGATCCATCATCTCCTCGCCCGCATAGACCGAAAGGATACCGTCCAGCGCCGCAAACATGCTGTCCTCGATCTTCTCTAGCATGTCATATACATCCCGGTAATACAGATAGAAGGTCCCGCGGCTCACGTCCGCAAGGTCGGTCAGTTCCTTGACGGAGATCTCGTTGATCTGCTTGTGCTGCAAAAGCTCCGTCAGCGCCTGTGTCAGCAGTTTCCTCGTCCGCCGCACCCGGCGGTCTTCTTTTTTCTCTGCCTCTCCCATATCGCTCCTTCTTTCTCAACAGTTTGGCACCTTTGTGTCCACTATCTTCTCCACAGAACCTTTCCGTTCATTAACAAACGTTTGATTCTAGATTTGTTTATTGATTTCAAACACCTGTATCAATATAATGCACGACGTTGCATTTGTCAACACCGTGTCAATTATCTTTAATGATCGCTTAGGAGGTAGATCGTGTGAGAAGATGTACCACATGGCTGGTACGCCATCGGGGCTTTGTGATCATCCTGTGTCTTTTGTTGATGATCCCTTCCGTTCTGGGCATGGCGGCCACCAAGACGAAATATGACCTGTTGTATTACCTGCCCGGGGATCTGGAGACCATTCAGGGCCAGGATATCCTGCTGGAGGACTTCGGAAAGGGTGCCTTCTCCCTTTTGGTCACAGAAGGCATGACGGCATCCGAGCAGGCGGAGATGGAGGAGGGGCTCAAAACCATCCCGCATGTGGATACCGTGTTGGGCTATGCTTCCCTTCTCAAGGGCGCACTTCCCCCGGAGATCCTGCCCGAGGACATACGCAGCGTCTTTCAGCGCGGAGAGTGCATGCTAACCGCCGTATTCTTTGATGATTCCTCCTCCTCGGAGGAAACCATGGAGGCCATCCAGGCCATTCGAAAGGCTGCCGGGGAACAGTGCTATGTCTCGGGCATGTCCGCGATTGTCACCGACATCAAGGAGATGGTGGAGGAGCAGGAGACAAGCTATGTGGGCATTGCGGTGCTCCTTTGCGCCGTCGTCCTTATGCTCACCATGGACAGCTTCCTGCTTCCGCTCCTCTTTCTTTGCTGCGTGGGCGTATCCGTTCTGTGGAACATGGGGACCAACTATTTTCTCGGAGAGATCAGCTATATCACCGGCGCCGTTGCCGCCGTATTGCAGCTGGCCGTCACGCTGGACTACTCCATCTTCCTTTGGCATAGCTACAAGGAACAGAAGGCCCTGATATCCGATAAGGATGAGGCCATGGCGGAAGCGATCCACCTGACCTTCACCTCCATTGTCGGCTCCAGCCTCACCACCGTCGCAGGCTTCGTCTCCCTGTGCTTCATGAGCTTTACCCTGG
The DNA here is from genome assembly GCA_017476845.1 of Clostridia bacterium. Lineage (GTDB taxonomy): Bacteria > Bacillota > Clostridia > Christensenellales > Aristaeellaceae > UBA2943. Next base: position 1,616 of record JAFUZB010000139.1, on the reverse strand, counting down.
GACGGGACTTGGGCATTGTGATGAGCAAGGGCGTGGTCCTGGGTGTTCTGGGCACGGTCACGCTCCTCCCCTGCGTCATCCGTGCGCTGGACGGGGCGATCGAGAAAACCAGTCACCGCCCCCTCCTGCCCAATCTGGACGGCATCGGCCGGTTTGTGGTCCGCCACTACAAGGTGCTGTGTGTCCTGCTTGTCCTCATCGCCGTCCCCGCCTTCTACGGCTACAGTGATGTGCCGGTCTATTACGATATGAGTCAGGCCGTGCCCCAGGATATTCCGTCGGTGACGGCAACCCGCAAGCTCGAGGACGAGTTCGGCACCGCCAACATGCACCTGGTGCTTGTCGATGCCGACATGGCCCAGGCAGACGTGCGCGACATGGCCGAGGAGATGGCGCAGGTGGACGGTGTAAAATACGTCATGTGCCTTGACAGTCTGCTATGTAGCGACATTCCTGAAAGCTTCCTGACAGAGGATATCCTCTCCGTGGTCAAGAGTGACCGCTACCAGCTCATCATGGTCAGCAGTGCCTATGTCACCTCCTCGGACGAAGTCAACGCGCAGATCGATGCGCTCCATGCCATCCTCAAGCGCTATGACGAGGGCGGCATGCTCATCGGTGAAGCGCCCTGCACCAAGGACCTGATCACCTGCACCGACCGGGACTTCACCATCGTCTCCCTCATCTCCATCCTTGCCATCTTCCTCATCATCGCCCTGGTACAGAAATCCCTCTCCCTGCCGGTACTCCTTGTGGCCGTCATAGAGCTTGCCATTGCCGCCAATCTGTGCCTGCCGCACTATTTCCATCAGGAGATGTCCTTTGTGGGACCGATCCTCATCTCCACCATCCAGCTTGGCGCAACGGTGGACTACGCCATCTTGCTCACCACGCGCTACAAGCAGCACCGCTTAAGCGGCCAGGACAAGCAGCAGGCGGTCCATGATGCCGTCGCCTCCGCGGCGCAGAGCATCCTTGTCAGCGGTCTGGGCTTCTTCGCCGCAACCTACGGTGTGGGACTCTATTCCAATGTCGAGATCATCTCCTCCATGTGCCGTCTCATGGCGCGCGGAGCCCTGCTTTCCGTCGCCGTGGTGTTCTTCCTCCTGCCGGCCGTGCTGATGCTCTTTGACAAGCTCATCGTCCACACCACCTTCGATATGAAAGCCGTCCGACAGGCCGAGAAGGCTTGAGACGAAGCTGCCCTACGAAACCCTAACAATGCATAAAAACGCATGATAACGCACGATAAGGAAGGATTCCTATGAGATTCAGTCATCAGTTGATCGCATCTGTCACGGCCGCCGTGATGCTCCTTTCCAGCACCACCGCCCTGGCCGACACCACCAAGCATGAGCGCGTCTATGTGGTAGCCTCCCCTGACGGAAACGTAGTAACGCTCACCGATAACATCCGCCTGGAAAACGCAGACGCCCTGGAGGAGATCCGGGATGCCACCCGCCTTCAAGCGATCCAGAATGTCAGCGGCAAGGAGACCTTCACCCTGGACGGGGAGGTTCTCACCTGGCAGGCAAAGGGCGGGGACATCACCTATCAGGGCACATCCGACCGCGCCCCGTCCGTCCTCCCCGTGGTGATGCTCACCCTGGACGGAG
>JAFUZB010000009.1 GCA_017476845.1 Clostridia bacterium | reverse complement strand
ATTCCCGTGAATGGTACCTGCGAAGAGCTTTTCACTCTCTTCAAGGCGTTGGAGTGTCGCCTTGTGCCGGACTTCACGAACCGCTTTTTGGAACGCCAGTTTGATTTCTTCATTCGGAATTCTCGCTGTCTTCTGCTCGGCGTTGTAGGCAAGGTAACCAAGGTGGATGAGCAGCGTCAAAACATCATCTTTCCCTTTGAGTGTCGTCAGATTGTTGGCAAATCCTGTAGTGCTTACCTTGACTTCCACGCCGCCAATCAGCTCGGCAATCGTTTTCGTCAAGCCGTGGTAATCCTTACTGATATACTCCAATAAACCTTCCGCGGCCGAGGTCTCCGTCCAATAGGAGTCGAAATCATCGTTTTCTATGGCCTGCATGACTGAATATGGGTTGTACACCGAGCCGACGCCTGAAAAGGCATATCCATCATACCAGGTTTTCATCGTGTCAAAATCGATCCCATGTGTCACGCATAAATCCTGGACCTCATCCTCGGTAAAGCCGACAAACTCCCCGTATTTCCGGGGCTGGATCACCGAGAACTCCTTAAAGGCGGAAATAGCCGACTGACTGCCATCCTTTTTGATCGGGAGTATTCCGGTCATATATGCAGCAGCCACAACCTTGGGAGTGAATGTGCCGTTATTAAACCATGCTCTGAGCAGATCGAGATATGCCTTCTGTGCATCAGCGTCTTCCTTCGCCTCGCGAATCACGGCATCCCATTCGTCAATAATAAAAATGAACTGTTTCCCTTCCGGTCTTTCGACACAGCGGGTCAGGACATCACTGAGCGTATCCCCCTCATGATAGGCAAAACCTGCTTCTGTGAGGTCCTTCCACAGGGCTGCTTCAATCATATTGGGGATTTCTTGCAATGAAATGTTCTTCCTTCTGGCCAATGAGATAAAGCTAGTGATCTCCAGATAGATGACGTTGTATTTGTTCAGATGCTTCTCATAGTCTTTGGTTGTGGCAATCCTTTTATCATCAAACAAAGCGTGGGAGTCGCAAGAACAGTCATAATATGCCGTCAGCATGCGTGCAGCGTAGGATTTCCCGAAACGGCGAGGACGGCTGATGCAGGTGAGGTTGTTGTTTTTGCCAATGGTTTGATTGATCAGCTCAACCAACATAGTCTTATCCATATAATCCGATCCATGAATCTCGGCAAATCCGCTGTTTCCCGGATTGAAATAGATACCCATGACGAACCTCCTCCTGACCACTCCGTTCCTGTTCTTTTAAGCCAAACAAAAACGGTACCGATTGACACGGTACCGCCCATGCCGTATAATGAAGTTGTCTAGAGGTTCCCACGTTGGTTTTTATACCAATAATAAAAACCCCTGAACAGCTGCAACTGCTCAGGGGTTTTGCTTTTACTTACGGGTACCGAAGTACACCGTAAGCACGAGACTCGCTACAGCGACCAACGCCATGAATAATTCCACGACAGTCATCTGCCTGATCTCACCCCCTCTGGACTAAATTCCATCGGGGAACCCTGGGCATTTGCCCACATCAAAATCGGCAAGATGAATATACTTCAAAGAGAGTTAGATTGCAATAAACAATTCATTCTGGGTTGGATTTCATGCCTCACGAGTGTTACTTATAGCGTTGATTATAGAGTGGCCGAAATGGCCATCAATAGATTTTGGCAGGGGAATAAAGAGGACAAAACAAAATTCCCGAAACCATTGTGTGTCAATGATTTCGGGAATTTTATGCGGAGAAGCCGGGATTTGAACCCGGGCGCCGGTTACCCGACCTACTCCCTTAGCAGGGGAGCCCCTTCGGCCACTTGGGTACTTCTCCATGGCCGGTGATGGTTCGCATGCACGCGAACAAGTGATATTATACATAAGGTTCGGCAATTGTCAAGAACTACTTCCGGGGCAGCGAAAGTGCCGGAAAAGGGCGGTTCGTTGCCCCGGAAAGCAGAAAAACGTTACGGGATCCAGTCGAGGAGTACATGACGGATCTCCTGCTCCCAGAAGTCCCAGTCATGATTGCCCGGGGTAGTGCGGAAGGTGAGATCAAAGCCGAGCGCCTTCACGGCGTCTGCGAAAGCCACGTTGGCCGCGCACAGGCCGTCCTGCTCGCCGCAGGAGAGATAGAGTTTTGGGAGCGACTTCCCTGTACGCACAAGCTCTTTGGCCAGATAGAGGGGACTCTTGTCCGATTCAAGGACGGTGGCAGGATCACCAAACATGGCGCGCATATAGGCCTCGTTGGCTACAGGTCCTTCCTTCTTGGGAGCAGAAAGCGATTCCAGAATCAGCGCGGAGGAAAAGGCAATGATGGTTCCGAAGGTTTCGGGATGCAGAAGGCCGTTGCGCAGCGCGCCGTAGCCGCCCATAGAAAGACCGCCGAGCCAGGTATCTGCGCGCTCGTGGGAGAGCGGGAACATGCGTCGTGTCGACTCCACGAGCTCTTCTCCTACCCAGGCAGCATAATCGTTCATGTAATCCGGGTGATCGAGGTAGAAACCGTTCTCTCCGTCGGGCATCACAACGGCAACATGCTTTGCTTCCGCGTAGCGCTGCACGTTGGAGCTGGTTACCCAACTGGAGCTGTTTCCGAAGATGCCGTGGAGAAGATAGAGCGTGGGATACGGGCCGGGAACGGAAGGATACACATCGGTGGGAAGAAAGACATTGATATGGGTCTTGCGGTGAAGCGCAACGGATTGGGCATCAACTTGCAGGAATGCCATGGGTGCCTCCTTTATGCGAAAAGCAGATTTCTATAGTAGAAGCATAGACTTTTCTTACGGTAGAGTCAACCAAGGTATGCGCACTTTTGAAAGCCGAGAGGGGCTACATAAGATCATGAAGGAACTATTCTGAGGAGGCGGGACATGTGATTGTCGGGATCATTTTGCTTGCGGTATGCGCTGTGCTTTTGTGGCGTGGCCGCAAAGTCATATCCATGGTGTGGGACAATATGACGGTGAAACATGTAACGCTGCCGGAGGAGGACAGCTGGCAGGGCGGACGCACACTAAAGGGCATCCGATACGGTGAAGCCGAGAGTCAGTGGTTTGATCTGTATCTCCCGGAGAGCACGGAACCGCTCCCACTGATGATTCTCCTTCATGGCGGCGGATTTGTCACCAATGATGCTCGGTCGCGCCAGGCGCACTTCATGTACCGATATTTCCGAGATCATGGCTTTGCCTGTGCTAGTGTGAATTACAGGCTGGCGCAGGAGGCGCCGTATCCCGGTGCGGTCGATGATGTGACGCAGGCCATCTCGTATCTTGCAATGCATGCATCCGAGCTCGGTGTGGATGCATCGCGATGTGCAATCTGGGGAGAATCCGCCGGGGCCTATCTTGCCTGCCGTGCAGCGTTTTCCGCCCAGGCCATCCCGATCCGTGTACTGCTGGATTTCTATGGACCATCAGGTCTTGGGGATGCGCGAGGTGACTTCAAAGAAGCGGGGATTCCCGGATGGCTTGTGCGGGTGTCCTCCGGGTGGATCACCCGGCATACGCAGGGATATCCGGGGTGTGAGGCCTTCTGGCTCAGACGAAGGAAGGGTGAATGGACTGAGGCAGACACCCTGGAAACCAGTCTGGTGAGGCGGATCCAGGCATCGAATGCCCTGCAACTCAGCGTGTGGATCACGCATGGAGAAGCGGATATTACGGTTCCTGCAAGGCAGTCGATACGCATGCGCGATGCGCTGGTGGAGGCGCTTGGAAGCGAAAGTGTGCACCTGGATCTGTGTCCGCATCTTCCGCACGCGGCGGATACCTTCTATGCGGACGAGGCATTATGTAGAGTGGAGGCATTCGTGCGCGCACACCTGTGGGAGACAGAGGAATAATCGGGAAAAAGAGACGCCCGGGCAGAGGCCCGGGCGAAACGGGGAAACCGTTGATGTCTTTTCAGCCGTTGCCTTCGTCAGGCAGATGGCCGAAGAGATAGAGGATCTTTCCTGTGTAGCCGTTCACGTAACAGGAGTATGTGTAGATGCCATCTTCGAAATAGTCGAACTGGTAGTAGTTTTCTCCAAAGGTGTCGCCCTCCCCGGTACCGTGGAAGCGGGATTGACCCTGAGAGACGGACGCATGAGCGAAGTCAGGGTACTTGGTGGAAAGCGCGGCGTCGGCTTTGGCGCGTGCGCTGCTCTCGGATAGCAGGGTCTCCCCGGTGTGATCCACACTCTCGGTCACCTCT
>JAFUZB010000138.1 GCA_017476845.1 Clostridia bacterium | reverse complement strand
CTTCTCTTTCTCCTTCTCTGTCTTGCTGTGCTTGTTTTCCTTTTTTCCCTTGCTGTCCTTGGCCTTGTGCTTGCTCTTCTTTTCCTTCTCCTCTTTCTTGCCTGCTTTGCCCTTCTCCTCGCTCTGGGCGACGGGCTGGGGAAGCGCTTCGGGTTTGCCGCTTACCGTGCGCGCGGCCTCCATGTTCATGGTTTTCTTTCCGCTGCTTGTCCGTACGGCAGGCACGGGATCACCCAGCGCATCCTGGCGGATGGCGCCGGACTTGACGAGGGCATACTTGGCGCTCATGGGACCGATCATTTCATAGAGCACCGAGGAGGAGAGGATAATGGTATTGATGAGCATGCCGGACTCGGCGGGCAGAATACGCTGGGCGAGAACGGCAAGACCGATGCTTACGCCGGCCTGAGGGATGAGGGCCAGACCGAGATATTTCTGCACCTCCGGCGGGGACTTGATGAGTCTGCAGCCCAGATAGGAGCCGATATACTTTCCGACGATGCGGATGGCAAAGTAGCTCACGCCGATGATGCCGACCGTGGAGAGGGCGGAAATGTTCAGCCGCATGCCCGAGAGCACGAAGAAGAGAATGTTGATGGGTGGGGATATGCGGTTAATCTGCTTAAAGAGCGTCTTGTCATCGGTGACATTGGTATAGGTGGCACCGAGCATCATGCAGCCAAGGAGCGGGGAGATGTTCAGCATGGCGCAGCCGCCGGCGATGGCGAAGATAAAGGCGCAGGTGAGCACGATCCGGTGGTCCGGACTGCGGCCCTTGAGCGCGACGCACAGAAGCCTTCCCAGCAGATAGGAGACGAGCAGGACGCCCAGGTTCTGCAAAAGCGGGATGACCATCTGCTGCCAGCCCGTTCCGGTGCCCTCGGCGCTGGCCGCGATCGCGGCGGAGACGGAGAAGGCGAGGAGGGCGACGGCATCGTCGAGGGCAACCACCTGAATCAGGGTGTTGACGAAGGGGCCCTTGGCGTGATACTGCCGTATGGTCATCAGTGACGAGGCGGGAGCCGTAGCCGAGCCGATGGCACCCAGAAGGAGGGCGAAGGAGAGCGGCAGGTGAAACACCGTGAGCATGAGCACGGTGACGAGAACGGCTGCCGTCATGGCCTCCAGGAGGGTCAGCAGCATGACCTTCTTGCCGTCGGCTTTCAGGACGTCAAGCCGCATGTACCGGCCTACACCGAAAGCGATGAGGGCGAGTGCGGCGTCGGTGATAAAGGACATGTGTTGGGTGATGTCAGCGGGAATGAGATTGAGACAGTACGGCCCGATGACAACACCGGCAAGGATGTAGCCTGTGACATTGGGCAGGCTGAAGACCTTGGATACGCGGGACATGAGGAAGCCTGCAAGCCAGAGGATTGCAATGGCAAGCAGGGCCTGCGCTTCCATGGAGAGGGAAGCGATCGTTTCAGCGAAATGCATTTATTACCACCTCGAGTTCGAAAGATGACCGCAGGGAAAGCGCGGTGAGCATATGCAGGACATGGGGCGCAAGGGTATATCGGATGGACCGGACATATGCTCATCTCCTCTCTTGGTGTGGTAAAGATGATTATAGGAGTTTCCTATCAAAAATGCAAATTTTCTGACAATTTTCGACCAGAACGTCGAAAATTGCGAGAAGAAGAAAAGCCGCTGCGAAAGCGGCTTTTGTGGTGCATGTCAGTCCGCAAAGGTCAGCGCATCGCTGTAGAACTGCTGAAGACCTGCCTCGTCGGGGAAGACCGCGATGTAGACCTGGTTGCCCATGGCATCGGCCAGGGCATCGGGCATACGCACCTGCATCCTCATATGATAGGCATACTTGCGGGCGAGGTCCTCGCCGGAGATGCGGTAGGTGCGCCTGTCGCGGCGGCCGACAAACACGCAGTACTGCTTTTCGCCGGTGGTCTTGAGCGTGCTGTCGTAGGCGATCATGTCAGCATAGATCTTATAGACGTCGGTAGAGTTGGCAAAGTTCATCATGTCCGGGGCAAAGCCGCCGCAGGGGCGCATATTGACCTCAAGGGCAACCACCTGGCCCTTCTTGCCGATGGGCTGATCCTCGGTGAGGCGGAAGAACTCGAAGTGGACAAAGCGGCTGTGCACGCCGAAAGCCTTGGCGGCAGCGCGTCCGGCAGCACGCACATCGTCCTGGAGCTGCTTCATGATGTGGAAGACGGCATTGTCCTCGTTGTTGACTATGTCCATGATGGCAATCGGGGTGATGTTGCCGGTTTCGAAGACAGGCTCGGAATGGCTGTCGAGAATGGCATCATAGGAATGGATCTCGCCGCGGATGAACTCCTCCATGATGACGGGAACGGAGGGGTCACGGGTGGCAAGATAGTCCTTCAGTTCCTGCTCATTGTCGAGCTTGTAAGTGTGGCTGGCACCCACGCCGTTGTCGGGCTTGACAATGACCGGGAAGCCTACGGTATCGATGAACTTTTTGCAGCCCTCAAAGTCATCCACCAGATGATAGCGGGCCACCGGGATGCCTGCCTGTTCATAGCAGGCCTTCATCTTGCTCTTAAACTTGATGGCGGGGATATCCTCGATCTGCCAGCCGCTGGTGATGTGGAAGGCCGTGCGCAGGCGCGCATCCTGCTCCAGCCAGTACTCGTTGTTGCTCTCCAGCCAGTCGACAGGACCGTAGCGGAAGCAGAAATAGGCAACGGCGCGATACACCTCATCGTAGTTCTCCAGGCTGCCGACCTTGTAGTATTCGGTCAGGCTCTCCTTGAGCTCGGGGAGCAGCTCATCGTAGGGCTGGTCACCCACGCCGAGCACGCGCAGGCCGTTGCCTGCAAGCTCCCGGCAGAAGCGGGAGAAGTGGGTGGGAAAGTTCGGGGAAATAAAGACAAAGTTTTTCATGCTAACCTCCAAGCAAAAGAATCAGTAAAGCAGATGCGGGATGTGGTAGCTGACCTGCTTGTACCACCAGTCCCAATCGTGTCCGGCATCCGAGCCCCAGACATCGACCCAGATCCCCATGTGTTTCTGCTCCGCGATCTCGCGGATGCGCAGTGTGGTCTCGGGCATTTCCCAGGGGCCGGTCCCTACGCAGATGATGCCGCGGCTGTTGCGGTAGCGCTCGATATACGGGTGATCATCGGGCATGTTGGCCAGGTAGTCCACAGGGGAATTGAGATAGACCTGCTCGTTGGAAAAGCTTCCGAACCCGTAGGAAGCGGTGTAGATGCCGCTCAGGGCAAGGAGGCCGTCAAAGAGATCGGGCCGACGGAAGAAGAGATTGGCGGCGTGCAGTGCCCCCAGGGAGCAGCCGAAGGCGATGATGCCGGGATAGCCGCTCCAGCCGTTCAAACGGTTGATGTCATCGCGGATGAAGGGAACGACCTCATCGGTGATAAAGCGCATCCAGTCCTCGTGACGGCCGATGCGCCAGGCGGGATCCCCGCCCGCGTTGCTCCAGGTCTCCTGATCGATCACGTCGATGGAATAGACGCTGCATTCCCCGCGCTCGATGTACGGTCCCCAGATATCGGTCATATGGAAGTTTTCGAAGTCAAAGAAGCGGCCGTCCTGGCAGGGGATAAAGAGAACCGGTCGCCCGCCGTGCCCGTAGCGCTTCAGATCCATGTTCCGCCCAAGGGCCGGGGAATACTCGTTCCAATACTGTGTCTGCAAAAGAAAGCCTCCTCTATGTTTCGTACCTCTATGTTTTGTATAGCAATATCAGTCTTCGGGATCGGGGGATCTACCTGCGCGGAAGCCTTCATAGAACAGGGTATCCATAAAGAAGGGAATCTGCTCCTCCCAGGAGGCCTCGCAGTGCTCACCGCCGGGGACGATCCTAAGGTTCAGCTTGGTGCCCTTTTCAAGGAGCGCCCCCGCCACCTGGCCAAAGAGCGTCCGCATGCCTTCATGGCGTGCAAGCTCGTTTTCCCCATAGTCCATGTAGAGGACACTGTCCCCGATGGTATCGCTTTGCCGGATCATTTGCATGCAGCGCCGGCTTGTCCAAAGGGAGGGGGAGAGGGCCGCGCCGCGGGAGTAGGTATCGCCATAGCAGCACAGGGCATAGAGCGTCATAAGGCCGCCCATGGACGAGCCGGCGATGAAGGTGGTCTCCCGCATGGGAAGGGTGGGATAGTGTTCGTCAATATAGGCTTTGAGCGGGCCGGTAAACCACGCCATGGTCTGTTTCCCTTTTCCCGTGATGTGCCCAAGGTCGGGATCATCGAAGGAAAAGGGGCTGTACTCGCGAAGGCGGCCGTGGTTCTTGGAATGGTTGCAGTCGACACCGACGACCATGAGCGGAACGTGGTTGGCCTCCAGAAAATCGGATAGTCCCCAGCTCTTGCCGTAGGTGGCCTCACTGTCGGAGAAGAGGTTGTGCCCGTCGAACATATACAGGACAGGCAGCCGCATTTCTTCCTCCAGGTCATCCGGAAGATAGACATAGACCTTGCGTTTCTTCTTGGACTCGGCAAGTGGATGGGGAAGGGCAAAGGTTTCAATCATGAACAAAGCTCCTTTGTTTGCGAGGGGCGAAAGCAGTGTAACACACGCAGGTACTGCGGACAAGGTAAACGGAACCGAAAAACCGCAGAAAAGACAAACCGGGCCGTTTTTCGGCCCGGCATAGGGGTCAATATCCGCGCATGAATGCACCGGCGGTGGTAAGCGAGGTGAAGTAGCTGAAGTTGGCCCCGTCGGGCAGCGGCTCCTCGTCCAGCTCGGGCAGGGTGTCTGTCTTGCCCTCCACATAGGCGCTGATGGCCAGGGCAGCGTCCTCCAGCCTTGCGATGAGGGCACCGTAGCGGTTGACGAGCATCTCCCAGCCCTGGGGCTTATAGTCGCGCAGCCACAGCGCGCGGTGGGCGAGCATGAGGTCATGGTATTCCGCCTGCAGCATGGGGAGATATTCCTCATTGAAGTAGGAAAGCTCGCCGCGGTTCCCGTCCTTTTTGGACTTCAGGTAGGCAGGACGCAGCATGGCGTGCAGCCTGGCCTTCTCGCTGGCTACGGCATAGAGGACGGAGAGATACTCCTTCTCCTCCCCTTCAGGGAGCCCTTCGATCTGCTTAAGTGCCTTTCCAAGGGAGCAGCTGACCTCCGCCATGTCCAGTCCTGCCGTGGGCATGAGGGGAAGCAGGGGATCGGCCCAGATGAGGCTCTTTCCCGAGAAGGTGCCAAGCGGCGCCGGATAGAAGACGCGGCAGATCTCGGGATAGCATTCCGGGAGCGAGGTGAGCGCCATGCCTGCGCGGCTTATCTCCTCCTCGGAGACGTCCGGTCCCTGCCAGCAGGTCTCGGAGAAGAGTGGCAGGAAGAAGTTGGCCAGGAAATAGTCGGTCTCCTCACCGTCGTCTCCCCACATGGTGGCGATCACGGTATCGACCCTGTGGCGCGTGGCTACGCGCAGGGCGGGAAGCATGGTCTTCATGGTCTGCTCCGCGTGCGGGACAAAGCCGGACCAGGTCCAGATCCCACCCGCAAAGACCGCCTTCTGTCCCATGCGTTCATGCTCGGTGAGCATGGCGTCATACATAGCCTCATCATCGTGATAATAGTCCCAGTAGACCATGTCACAGTGCGGGAGGGAGGCGATGACACTGTCGGGGACATGCACATCCATGTCATAGTAATTGTTGGTCTTCGAGCCCAGGCGGAAGAACATGTCCGACCACATCATAGGCTCGAAATCATACTTTTCGCAAAGTGCGGTCACACGCGAGAGATGGCGGGTGAGCAGCTCAAAGCGGTCCACGATGCCATGGCGGAGCATGTAGTTGCCAAAGCCGACGCCGTGTGCCTCGTCCATGCCGATGTGGATGCGCTTGGAGGAGAAACACGAGCGCAGTGAGCGCAGCATGGCCTCAATGAGCTTGTAGGTTTCCTTGTCGTCGATAAGGAGG
>JAFUZB010000137.1 GCA_017476845.1 Clostridia bacterium | reverse complement strand
GATGTGGAGGAGAAGATGCCCGAGATCCAGGCCGATATCGTCGCCCGCCACCGCGCCGCGGTGGAAGCGGCAGGCGGCGTGTATATCTCCCCCGAGGAGAAGGCGGAGATGGAGCGCAAAGAGCAGGAGAAAGCTGCCGAGCAAAAGCGCGTGGAGGAACTGAAGGCCAAGTGCCAGAAGAAGGGACTGGATTTTGCTGCGGAGGAAGCAAAGTATCAGGCCAAACTCGCCGCCAAAGCCGAAAAGGCCGAAAAAGCAAACAAGGAAAAGAAAAAGTAAATCCATCGCGCTCTCCCGGGAGGAGGCTCATCCCTTCCCCGGGAAAGCACCATTGCGGGGAGTCTGTCGATGAAAATCTATCTCTGGGGTATCCTCATCCTGGCCCTGTGCCTTGGTGTCTTGAACTATCGTCGCTTCGTGCCAAAACACAGGGCGCTCGGCGGCAGATCCTACAAGGTGGATCGAAAGGAAATGGCCATCGATACCGGAAAGCATGTCCTCCGCGGGCAGCTGCTCATTCCGCGCACAGGCAAAGAAAAGCTTCCGACCGTCATCATAAGCCACGGTCTCAATTCCAATGGTAAGAACACAAAAACCATGGTCGGGCAGAGCCTGGCCATGAGCGGATTTCAGGTCTACTGCTTCGATTTCTGGGGCGGAAGCCTGCACAGCCGAAGCGGCGGGAAGATGGAGGACATGACGGTCATGACCGAAAAGGCCGACCTGCACGCGGTCATCGACCATATCCTCGCCCTTCCCACCACCGATCCCACCGCTCTCTTTCTTCTCGGCGAAAGCCAGGGCGGTCTGGTCACCGCCCTGACCGCAGCCGAGCGTCCCGGGGATATCCGCGCCCTGGTCGAATACTATCCGGCCCTGTGTATCCCGGACGATGCAAGACGCCGTCACCCCGATCCGGACCACATCCCCCCAAAGGAGCATCTGGGGCCATCCCTCCTTGGAGCCGCATACACGACCTCTGTGTATGACCTGGATCCCTTTGACGTGATCTCGCTTTACCAGGGTCCCGTCCTCATCCTGCACGGGGATCAGGACAGGATCGTGGATATCTCCTACGGCAAAAGGGCCGCCGAGACGTATGCGCACGCAGAGTTTGTCTGCCTCCCCGGAGAAATCCACGGATTTACCGCCCCCGGCAAAGAAAAAGCCGCTCTCCTCAGCTACGAATTCCTCACGCGCGTCATGGAAAATGACGGGAGAACGGAAATCCTCACGATTCATGCCCTTCTGGGCAAGGCGAGCATGCGCCACGAAGGGCTGTACAACATCATGACTATCCCTTTTACCGGCCAAGCCGACAGCCGCTATTTCCGGGGAACCATCCAGCCGGGTGCCGCGGACGTACAGAAAAGACGGCTCCACCTGCCTGTTCGCTTCGTTGCGGACTACACCCTTAAGGGCACCGACCTGGAGGGGCAGGCGTGCACGATCCACATCGTGAACGTATTTGAAGGCGGGAAGTGGCAGCCCACTATCCGCACCGACAGCCAGGCCCTCTCCTTTCTCCAATCCTCTTCCCTTCGCGCCGTACTCCAGGGCCATAAGGACCAATTGACCGTACGTATCTTTGCAAAAACTGATTGACAGGAGCATCACATTATGCCTTTTCCAAAGGACTTTCTCTGGGGCGCAGCCAGCGCCGCCGCGCAGGTAGAGGGTGCCTGGGACGCAGACGGAAAAGCGCCCAGCATCTGGGACATGGCCGATCCCAAGCATCTCAAAAACGGCGAAAACTGCCATGAGGCCTGCGATCATTATCATCACTATCTGGAAGACGTTGCCCTCATGAAGGAGCTGGGGCTGAAGAGCTACCGCTTCTCCATCTCCTGGCCCCGCATCATGCCGGAAAAGGGCAAGGTCAACCCAGAGGGACTGGACTTCTACCGCCGCCTGATCCGTGCCCTCAAGGACAACGGCATTGAACCGCTCGTCACGCTTTATCACTGGGACATGCCCCAGTGGGTGGACCGTCTGGGCGGCTGGAAAAAGACGGAGATCATCGATCTGTACCTTGAGTACGTCAAGGTCGTCGTGGATGCCTTCTCCGGCGATGTGCGCTACTGGATGACCTTCAATGAGCCCCAGGTGTTCATCATGCTGGGCTATGTGACAAGCGGCTCGGCGCCTTTCCGCCACGACGTCTTTTCCTTCAAAAATCACCTTCGGCATATGCTTCTCGCCCACGGGCGGGCGGTCAAGCTCATCCGTGAGCGGGCCAAGATTTCCCCGAAAATCGGCATTGCCATGGCTGCCACCACCTATATCCCAGACGGCGACAGCGAGGCAGCCCTTTTGGATGCGAGGAAAAAATCCTTTGACAGCCGCGTGGGCGAGGGCAGCAACAGCCTGTATGCGGATCCCATCTGCCTGGGGAAAGCCAGTCGCATGCTCAAACGCAAGCTGAGCGAGCAGGATCTGAAGATCATCTCCGAGCCCATCGACTTCATCGGCGTGAACGTCTACCAACCCTCCAATGCCATGTTCCGCAAAAAGGGGGAGGCGGCTCCGGATCTGCCTAGAACCTCCCTTGGCTGGGTGATTGACGGAAGGTGCCTGTACTGGACGATCCGGCACTACTGGGAGCGCTACCGCCTGCCCGTCATGGTGACGGAAAACGGCATGTCCGCCAATGACACCGTCTCCCCGGACGGCCAGGTGCACGATCCGGACCGTGTCCGCTTCCTGCACGAGTTCCTGCCGGGCGTAAAGCAGGCCGTCGAGGAGGGCATCCCCGTCCTGGGCTATCAGCACTGGTCGATCATGGATAACTTTGAATGGTGCGAGGGCTATGCCCCCCGCTTCGGCCTCATCCATGTGGACTACACTACGCAAAAGCGCACGCTCAAGGATTCCGCCCTGGAGTACGCCCGCATTATTCGCGAAAACGGAGAAAACCTATGAGCCAGCCCTTCCTTCTCGGCGCAGCCACCGCGCCCTATCAGGTGGAGGGCAACAATGTAAACAGCGACTACTGGAAAATGGAACACGTAAAGCACAGTGATTTCATCGAAAAAAGCGGTGAGGCCTGTGACCATTACCATCGCTACAAGGAGGACCTCGCCCTCCTCGCGGGCAGCGGGTGCAATGCCTACCGCTTCGGCATCGAGTGGGCCCGCATTGAGCCCGAGGAGGGGCACATCGACCGTCAGGCGCTTTCGCACTACCGCGATGTGCTCCTGTGCTGTCACTCTCTGGGGCTCACCCCCGTCGTCACCCTCCACCACTTTTCCAGCCCCACCTGGCTCATCGGCCAGGGCGGCTGGGCCAAGCCCTATGTCGTCACCGCCTTTGCCCGCTATGCCCGCATCGTTGCGGAGGAGCTGGGTGATCTCATGACCTATGTCTGCACCATCAACGAGGCAAACATGGGCTTTCAGCTGGGCAAGATCGCACAAGACATGATGAAGTCCAAAGGGAAAAAGGAAGGCGACGTTCAGGTCGGCACCAATTCCTCCCTAAGCCTCAAAACCATCCTCCTTGGGATGCTGGAGCAGGGAAGGGTATTTCACGTCAGTCCCTTTGCCGTCAACACCTTCCTCAAGCCCCGAAATCAGGCGGCGGAGAAGATCGTCATGGCTGCCCATCGGGCCGCCAAAGCCGAGATCCGGCGCGTCGCTCCCGATCTCCGCATCGGCCTTACGCTTTCCCTGTTTGACTACCAGCCCCTCCCCGGCGGGGAAGAGAGAGCGGCACAACTGTGGCAGGAGGATTTCGGCTTCTATCTCCCTTTCTTCCGCGACGACGATTTTCTGGGCGTACAGAACTACACCCGAAAGATCATAGACACGAAGGGCGCCCAGGAGATCGCGCCGGATGCCGCATTGACCCAGATGGGCTATGAGACCTATCCCGAAGCGCTGGGCCATGTCCTCACCAAGGTAGCCGAGGACTTTCACGGCGACCTCATCGTCACCGAAAACGGCATCGCCACTGCAGACGATGCTGCCCGCTGCGTCTTTATTCAAAAGGCCATCGCAGGGCTAAGGGACGCCCAAAGCCGTGGCGTTTCGGTGCGCGGGTACCTCCACTGGAGCCTCCTGGACAACTTTGAATGGCAGGCAGGCTACGCGAAGACCTTCGGGCTCATCGCCGTGGACCGGAGAACCCAGACACGCTATCCCAAGGAAAGCCTGTCCACGCTCGGCGCCTTTGCCCGGGCATGAAAACCACTTCCTGCCATCTGTCCGCACTTTCGGACAGCCCGACTCCCTGATTTGCAGGGTCTCAAGGAGAAAAGACCATGAAAAAGCAAGCCTTCAATACCCTCTGGCACCTGGGGGAAAAGAGCATCACCCTTCCCCATGACGCCATGATTCACGAGCCTCGCAGCAAGGATGCTCCCGGCGGAAGCGGACATGCCTATTTTCCCGGCGGGATCTACATCTATGAAAAGACCTTCACTGTCCCCGAGGAAGCCCTCGGCAAGCCCATGCTGATCCATTTTGAGGGAGCCTACCGCCATACCACGGTCACAGTAAACGGACAGGAGGCCTCAAGCTGCGCTTACGGCTACATTCCTTTTACGGCCGATGTGACGAATCTCGTGCAAGCGGGAGAAAACCATCTTTCCGTGCGCGTGGACAACTCCCTTCTCCCCAACTCCCGTTGGTACTCGGGGAGCGGCATCTACCGTCCGGTATGGCTTGTGACAGGCGAAAAGGATCACATCGCCTTCGAGGGCGTCCGCGTGGATACCGTAAGTATTGCCCCGGCGTGCATCCGCGTGCGGACACAGGTCGAGGGCAGCGGGGAGATCGAGGTGGAGATCCTGGATCCGGAAGGGAAGCCTGTCGCCCTGGGCAAGGGTGAGGATGTGACGCTGGACATCCGCAGCGCCAAGCTTTGGAGTGCGGAGACTCCCTGTCTGTATACCGCCCATGTCACCCTGAAAAAGGACGGCAGGGCCGTGGATACCGACTCGGTTTCCTTCGGCATCCGTGAGGTCACCTGGAATGCACAGGGCCTGATGGTCAACGGCAAGCCCACCCTTCTTCGCGGCGGCTGCATTCATCACGACAGCGGCATTCTCGGCGCCGCCACTTATGACGAAAGCGAATGGCGCAGGGCCCGCCTGCTCAAGGAGGCAGGCTTCAACGCGCTGCGCATCAGCCACAATCCCGCCTCCCGTGCCCTGCTGGAGGCCTGCGATGCCCTGGGCCTCTATGTCATGGACGAAACCTGGGACATGTGGTACAGCCACAAGACGCGCTATGACTACGCGGACGACTTTGCATCCAACTGGAAGGATGACCTCGTCAAGCTCGTATCGCGCGACTACAACCATCCCAGCGTGATCATGTACTCCATCGGCAACGAGGTCAGCGAGCCCGCCACCGAAAAGGGCGTTGCCCTCGCACGCGAGATCGTGGATACCTTCCATCAGCTGGACCCCTCCCGTGCGGTCACCGGGGGCATCAACCTCATGATCCTTACCCGCTCCGCCAAGGGCAACGCCATCTACAGCGAGGACGGCTCGGGCCGGGATGACAGCAAGCAAAAGAGCATGCAGGGCATGAGCAGCACCATGTTCAACATGATCACCTCCATGGTGGGCACAGGCATGAACAAGGGAGCCAACTCCGCCAAGGCGGACCGGATCACCTCCCCGGTCCTGGACGCCCTCGACATTGCAGGCTACAACTATGCCTCCGGGCGCTACCGGATGGAGGGAAAGAAGCACCCCGGGCGCATCGTGGTGGGCAGCGAAACCTTTCCCCAGGATATCTACAAGAACTGGCAGATGGTCAAGGAGCTCCACTACCTCATCGGGGACTTCATGTGGACGGCCTGGGATTACCTGGGCGAATGCGGCATCGGCGCCTGGGCCTACACCCCCGACGGCAAGGGCTTTGACAAGCCCTATCCCTGGCTTCTGGGAGATGTCGGCGCCCTGGATATTCTGGGCACCCCCAACGGCGAAATGTTTTTGGCCCAGTGTGCCTGGGGGCTGTTGGATGCACCCAGGATTGCCGTACAGCCCATCAATCACCCCGGCGTCAAGCCCGCCAAGTCCGTCTGGCGCGGGACCAATGCCATTCCCTCCTGGAGCTGGCAGGGATGCGAGGGCCGCAAGGCCGTCATTGAAGTCTATTCGGACGCCCCCTCCGTTGCCCTGGAGATCAACGGAAAGCGCACCAAAAAGCTGCATCCCAAGGACGGAAAGGCCGTCTTCCGCCTTCCCTATGAACCGGGGTCCATTGCGGCTGTGAGCTACAACGAGCAGGGCTATGCGGTGTCCCGCAGCGAAATGGTCTCGGCGCAGCGCGCTTCGCTTACGATCGCCCTTAAAGGAACCACCTGCAAAGCCGGGGAGATCCTCTTTGTCCCGGTGAATGTTCAGGACAAGCAGGGCACTGTGGAGTCCAATGCGGACAGGCAGGTCACCTTCACGGTGGAGGGCGGAGAGCTGCTGGCCTTTGGCAGTGCCGCGCCGCGCACCGAGGAGCGCTACGACACAGGGAGCTTTACCACCTACTACGGTCGCGCCCTGGCTGTGGTGCGCGCGGGACAGTCCGGCAAGATGACCCTTCGGGCCCAGGGCGGCGAAACCGATGTCGCCGTCCTCCAAATCAAGTAAGGAGGCCAGCATGAAAGCCATACGCCTGCAGACCGAATATCTGACAGAGCCGCTGGGGCTCGGCCTGGCCGCGCCTCGCTTCTCCTGGAACTGCGAAGCGGTAAAAATCCAGAGTGCCTACCGCATCGAGGTAAAACAGGGAAATGAGCTCCTCTGGGACAGCGGCAAAGTCACCTCCTCCCGGATGCTCCATATCCCCTACGGCGGACAGGCCCTGCGAAGCCGCGACCGGGTCACCTGGTCGGTGACGCTCTGGGACGAGGAAGACAAGAGTGGGGAAACCGTCTCCTCCTTCTTTGAGATGGGCCTTCTCTCCCCGTCTGACTGGAGTGCCCGCTGGATTAGCGGAAATTACCGTCCCACGAAAAAGCAACGCTATCCCGCAGACAGCTTCCGCAAGCTGTTCTCCGTGGAAAAGCGGATCGCATCCGCCCGCCTGTATGCCGCAGCGCGCGGGGTATATGATGTGCACATCAACGGCACGCGTCTGGAGGACTTCATTCTGGCCCCCGGCATGACCGACTACCGCAAGCGCATCCAGTACCAGACCTACGATGTCACTTCTCTTCTGCAAAAGGAGAACGCCCTGGAGCTGCGCCTGGCCGACGGCTGGTTTCGCGGGAGCGTGGCGGCCTACGGCGTAACGCAGGTCTTTGGCACGCAAACCTCGATTGCGGCGCAGCTGGAAATCACGTTTGCGGACGGGACGGTACAGACCGTTGTCACCGACAGCACCTGGGGCTGGAGCAATGACGGCCCCATCCGCTTTGCCGATCTCAAGGACGGCGAAGTCTATGATGCCGCCCTTCACCCGACCTATTCGGGAAAGGCCCTGGAGGTGGCCCCGCCCAAGCTTCCGCTGACCGCATCCGACAATGTCCCCGTCAAAGAGCATGAGCGTATGCAGCCGATCCTTCGTCCGGAGGGCGTGCTTGACTTTGGGCAGAATATCGCAGGCTACCTGGAGTTTCGCGTTCGGGGGAAAAAGGGACAGACGCTGCATCTGGTGCTTGGGGAAGTCCTAGACGCATCCGGGAACGTCGACCTCTCCGGCATTCAGGAGAGCCGGCCCGCCAAGGGCTGGAACCAGATGAACCTTGTCCGCAAGCTCCTCACCTCCCAGGTCCGGGGTGAAGTGAACCCCACGCCGCGCCAGGAAATCGTCTTCACCTGCTCGGGCGGGGAAGATCACTATAAGACCAGCTTTGCCGTGTTCGGCTTTCGCTATGTCCAGGTGCGGGGAGATGTCCAGATCCGACCTGAGGATTTCACCGCCATCGCCGTCTATTCGGATATGGAGGAGACGGGTGACTTCACCTGCTCCAATCCGCTAGTCAACCGGCTCGTGGAAAACACCCGCTGGAGCATGAAGGGCAATTTCCTGGACGTGCCCACCGACTGTCCCACCCGGGAACGGTTGGGCTGGACCGGAGATGCACAGATCTTCTTTGACACCGGCGCCTACCTGATGAACACCGCGCCCTTCTTCCGTAAATGGCTGCGCGACATGGAAGACGGCATCTATCCAAACGGTCTTCTTCCCGCCGTCATCCCCTATAGCGGCGTGGAAATGATGTACAAGGCCACCGGCTCCTCTGTGGGCTGGGCGGACGCCGTGTACCTTGTCCCATGGCGGTACTACCTGCGCTATCAGGATACGCAGGTCCTGGAAAACAGCTGGGGGATGATCGAAAGGTATGCCGATTATCTCCTCCATCACCTGGGCCTTCAGGACAAGAAGGCGGCCAAGCAGAACCCGGACAATGCCTTCACCTATGAGAAGGGCGTCCATCTGGGCGAATGGCTGGAGCCGGAGGAGTTCCGGGACACGGTCTACGGCACCAAGGCCAAGCATCCCGAGGAATGCACGGCCTATCTGTATTACGCGATGGCAACGATCTGCGAGATCGCAAAGGTGCTTCACAAACCTGCAGACGCCTATGCGCGCTGCGCCGAGGGGGCCAGGAAGGCCTACCTTCGCTTCGCTACCCTGGACACAGACCGCCAGGCCAAGCTGGTCAGACCGCTCGCCCTGGGCCTGCTTGAGGGAGACACCAAGCGGAGAGCCCAGGCACGGCTATGCCAGGCGGTGGAAAACTATCGTTTCCGCGTGGGTACCGGATTTCTCTCCACCCCCTTTCTCCTGCCCGTGCTCACACAGGCAGGGGCACCTGAGAGCGCCTACCGCATGCTCGAAAACACCGAAAAGCCCGGCTGGCTCGCCGAGGTCCTCGATGGCGCGACCACGGTGTGGGAGAACTGGGAGGGGAACCTCAGTCAGAACCACTACTCCCCCGGTGCGGTGTGCGGATGGCTCTTTGACACCTGCGCAGGCATCCGGATGGAGGGGGAAAACCATTTCGTCATTGCCCCCGTCCCCGGCGGCACCCTCACCTACGCCCAGGCGAGCTACCTTAGTCCCTACGGCCGGGTGACTAGCCGCTGGGAAAGGACGGAGAAAGGCATCCGCTATACCGTCACCGTACCCGCCAACTGCTCCGCGCGCCTGTGCCTGCCGGGCGGGGAAATCCAAGAACTTGCATGGGGAGAGCATACGTATGAATCAGTCGATTAAGCCCGGAAAAGTCTGGCTGGATACCGAAGGCAAGCCGATTCAGGCGCATGGCTTCAGCGTGTTTTTTCACCCTGAGAAACAGCTGTGGTACTGGTACGGCGAGAACAAGGAAAAGACGGTCGGCGGTAAGCAGAACACAGTCTGGCACTGGGGTGTCAGGCTCTATACCTCCCCCGACCTCATGAACTGGACCGACCGGGGCCTCATCATCCCTCCTACTCCCGATTACCTCACCAGTCCCCTGCATCCGACCTACTGCATGGACAGGCCCCACATCCTTTATAACCCCCTAACCAAAAAGTATGTGGCCTGGCTGAAGATCATGGCAGGCGAGGTCAGTCAGTTCATGAGCGTGATGACATCCGACCGCTTTGAGGGCCCCTACACCTTTGTCCGCAAAATCTATAAGCCACTTGATATGGATACCGGCGACTTCTGTCTGCATGCTGACGAGAAGACCGGGAAAGCCTATATCTGGTTTGAGCGTCCCCACTTCCAGCTCGTCTGTGCCACCCTCACCGATGACTATACCGGCGTGACGGAGGAATACTCTGTCCACTATGATAACTGGCTTGTTCCAAATACGCGCGAGGCGCCCACCTTCTTTACCCATGGCGGGAAAAAGTATCTCCTCACCAGCGGGACCTCCGGCTACTTCCCCAACCCCAGCCGTGTGTGCGTGTTCGACGACTATCACGGTGAGTACAGAGATCTTGGACTGGTGTGCGAATCCGACCGGTCCGGCACCAGCTTTAACGCCCAGTTCACCTCCGTCATCCAGGTGGGAGAGCAGTATATCGCCTGTGCCGACCGCTGGATGCCGCAGTGGTGGGTCCCCATGATGGCCAAGCAGATCGTAAACGGTACCGCGAGGCATTTTAAGGACTACCGTCCGGACACCTCCCCTAAGAAGGCTGAGCCGCTCCCGGAAAAGGAGCTCACCCACACGGAAAACACCTCCATCAGCCGCTATGTGTGGCTTCCCATGGACTGGGAGGGCGAAAAACCGGTGATCCGCTGGCGCAAGGAATGGCGTCCCGGCCAGGCATAACATGACAGATGATCCCATAAAGCGAGAGCCCGGGAGCTATATAGCTCCCGGGCTCCCTATGGTTCACGGTATGCAGCACAACCATGCACTGCTCCTCAGATCGACACACTGCGAAGCAGGGCATCCATCTTCCCGATGGCCTCCCTGTCCAGCGGCATCACATTGGCCACCTGCATGGGCTGCATGACCCTCAGTTCGTTGTCCCGCCCCTGGCAGGCATAAAAGAGCGCAGGTACGTGTTCCCGGACGATGGCTGCCGCCTCATCGTTTTCCAAAAGATCCATCATGCGAGAGTCGATGGAGAAGGGATGGAGATAATCCCTCGTGGGCTTCCAGCTCCACCCGTAGGTGCCTCCCGTAACCTCCTCCGTATGGCCTTCCGGATGGTCCGGCAAGATCACCTCGGCCGATGCCCCCTGGGGCACAGCGATCTCCAGCGTCACCTCACCATTCTCTGTGATGCGCCACTGCACCTTCCATTCCCCTGCAGGGGAATCGTACGCGATCGACGCGTGCCTGAGGCGCCCATCAATGTTTGGCGCGATCCGAGCCCGCTTCCAGCCCGGGGCCGCATTTTCCAGTCCCATCACGCGACTGTACACCGCCTCACACACCGAGCCGTAGGCATAGTGGTTCAGACTGTTCATTCCGGTGCCGGATATGCTTCCGTCCGCCTCCAGGCTGTTCCACCGCTCCCAGATCGTGGTCGCACCCAGGTTCACCGCATAGAGCCATCCGGGGAATTCCTCGGTGAGCAGCATACGGTAAGCAATGTCCGTCAGCCCATTGTCCAGCAGCACCGGCAGCATCAGGGGCGCGCCGGTAAAGCCGCAGGTAATGCGGTAAAAGTCTCGCTCAAGCCGTCTGCGAAATCCCCGGAGCAGCTTTTCCTTGTCCCGGTACACCCCGTAATAGAGTGCCAGGACATACCCGGTCTGGGTGTCAATGGTGAGGTTTCCGCCCGGGGAAACATACTCGTCCAGCAGGGCCTGACGGATCTCTTCCCTCAGCTGCCTGTATTTCTTCGCATCGGCCTTCTCGCCGAGGACGCCTGCCGCCTTGGACGCAAGTGTCATGCTGTGCAAGTAATACATGCCCTGAATGAACGCGTCATCCGTTCCGCCCTTCAGGCTCTGCGGGCCCATGCCGTCCTGGGCAAGCCAGTCGCCGAAGGTGAAGGCATGAAAGAGGACATGCGTGTTTCCCGCGTCCCTGTCGGCCGCAATCAGGGTCTCTACATAGTCCCGCATCATGGGATAGTTTTCCCGCAGCAGCGCCTCGTCGCCATAGTTCATGTACACGTTCCAGGGGATGATCGTCGCGGCGTCCGCCCAGACTGCTCCGCCATGGATGGCCTCGCCCTTGAGCGAGGGGCTGTAGGCAGGGATATCCCCCTGGTAATACCGCACCTGATCGGCTCTCAGGTCACGCATGTACTTGGCATAAAATGCCTTACAGTCCATCTGATAGCATGCCGTGTTGACATAGACCTGCGTATCCGCCGTCCAGCCGAGGCGCTCATCGCGCTGTGGACAGTCGGTCGGCACATCCAGGAAATTGCTGCGCTGGCCCCACAGAGAGTTTTGCATGAGGCGGTTGAGCTTTTCATGGCTGGTCTCGACCTTCAGCGTCTCTTTCAGGTCGCTTGTCAGGCACAGTGCGGTAAAGTCCTCCGGATGCACCTGCGCCATACCCGATATTTTTACGTAGCGGAAGCCGAAAAAGGTGAAGAAGGGTTCGACCTCCTTCTCGACGCCGTCGGAGGTGTAGACAAACTCAGACCTGGCCGTGCGCAGGTTATCCCGATAGAAATTGCCGCCCTGCAGTACCTCGCCGGTCTGAAGGGTGATCTTCTGTCCCCGGGGCAGACGGTTCACAAACCGGATGGTTCCTGCCATATTCTGGCCAAAGTCTAGCACCTGCTCCCCCGCGGGCGTTCTGATGAGCTCGGGCTTACGCTCCTCCCGAACCCGGATGCAGGGAGAAAACTGCATCTGCACATGGTAATTCTCCTCTGCGACAACACAGGGGATCGCTTCGCCCTCCTCGCGGGTATCGTCACGGATTTCCCCGTCGTAGATACCGCCATCCACGATAGTCGAGAGAGAGGCAAGCCATGTGTCATCCGTCTCAACGCACTGTTTTTCCCCGCCCGCAAGCGTGATCTCCAGTCTGGCCGCGAGCAGATAACGCTCGCCCCACCTGTCCGACTTTCCACCGTCAAACCCGAGTCTTCCCTTGTACCAGCCGTTGCCAAGGAAGACCTCCAGGCGGTTGTCCGTCTTAAGCAGATTTGTCACATCATAGCTTTGTGCGCGCAGGTACGCATCATAATCGTTAAAGCCCGGTGTCAGATAGTCGTCGCCCACGCGCACCCCATTGAGGAAGGCGCGATACAGGCCAAGACCCGTGATCGTCAGTACCGCCTGCTTTACATCCGCACAGCGAAAGTCCTTAAAGAGTTTCGGGCACGTCAGGGGCCTGGACGGCGTGATAAATGTAAGTTCCATTGGCTTTCTCCCAAAAAAGATTACTGTTCCAAATCACTGTTCCAAGCAAAAGCGTTCGAAGTCCGCGCTGCCGCTTCCCGTATAGACAAATTGCAGCGCATGAACGCCGCTAAGCGGCGCCATATCCGCACTGTACCATGTCCATTCTGTGCCTGCATGGACCGGGATCACTGCGGCCTCCGCCTCCTCCGCAGTCACCCGGAACCGACCTTCTGCCTTACCTCGGACACGGACGGCTATGCGTTTCGGAGAAGCAAGATCAAAATACTTAAAGATTGCCCTGGCGCCGTCCGTCATATTGGCAATGTACTGGTTCGGATGATCCTCCCGGTCTTCCCCCTCCTGGGTAAAGTAGGGATGCTCAGGCCCGAGCACTTCACCGAACTCGTAGCGCACCGCACCGTTCCGGCTCATCAGATTGCAGGCGATCCGTGCCTCATATTCTCCTTCTCCCCGAAGCGGTCCCCCATTGAGTCCGCAGCTGGTCATTTCCACCTGCGCAATCCGGCCCTCCTCATCAATCACAATCCGTTCCGCGCAGGCCTGTCTGGAGAACTGGTGCCGGTTGGTCTGGCGATGATAGAACACATACCACTGCCCTGCGATCTCCACAATGCTTCCATGATTGTTACCCGTATAGTTCAGCGCCTGGGCATCGGTGCGTCCGTGAAGATAGATATCCCCGTTGGAGATGATCGTCCCGCCAAAGGCAAAGTCGCCCACCGGAGATAGGCTTGTGGCATAGCACAGTTCGTGTCCGTGAAAGGACGAGTAGATAAAGTAGTACGTCCTCCCCACCTTGCGTATGGAAGAAGCCTCAAAGAAGGGATGCGCCTCAAAATCCGTTCCCTTGCAGTTCTTGATCCAGGGAATGAGGCTGCGCGGCTCCGTCCGAATCGTCTTCATATCGCGCTCAAGCTCAATCACCATGGGGCCCATCAGCTCGGGCGTAGGCAGATGCAGGACATCGAAAAAGTGGTCTGCAGGACAAAAGCCGGAGTAGAGGTAGACGCTTCCGTCGTCATCGACAAGCACGCCCGGATCAAACTGGAAGCAGTCCCCGGGGCGCTTGCCAAGAATCCCGCCCGCTTTGTCCTGGACATGTCCGTAGAAGTGATAGGTGCCTGCCGGTTCATCGCATACCGCCACGGACATAAAGCCCGCGAAATCGAAGGCGTAGTAAAGGTAATACCGCCCGTCCGCGCCCCTGGCCACATCCGGTGCAAACAGCAGACGGTCCTCCCCTGTACAGAGCGGATCCTCCATCTTGTCATAAATCACACCCTCATAGCGCCATGAAGCGAGATCATCCACCGGGGCAGACCAACAGACATAATTGTTCTGGCAGTACTGTGTCCCGTTGAAGCGGTCATGGCTGCCGTAGATATACACACGCTCGCCGAACACATAGGGTTCACCGTCCGGCACATACTCGTAGCTTGGAAGGAATGGATTCATCGCCTGTTTTTTCATAGGGCAGCTCCTTCATGCAGACTTTCTCCGTTGGTGCGGATGACCTGACCATACCAGTAAGCGGAGTCCTTGCAGGTGCGCTCCTGGGTACGGTAATCCACATAGATCAGCCCGAAGCGTTTGTCGTATCCATGGCACCACTCAAAGTTGTCCATGATCGACCACTGCGTGTAGCCAATCACGGGAACCCCCTCATCGATCACCCGCTCCAAGGAAAGCAGGTACCTGTGCAGAAAATCAATGCGGCAGCTGTCATGGACAGCACCGTCCAGGGAAACCCAGTCCATGCCCGCCATGCCGTTCTCGGTGATCAGAATGGGTTTGCCGTACCTTTCATACATGAATTTCGGTGCCCAGTACAATACATCCGGCGTAAGGCCCCAGTCGGTCGTGGTGCGGGGGCTTCCGACATACGCATAATCCTGGTACCCGTCCGGGGAGATCGGATAATGCACGCTTCCCTGATAGGCGTTGAAGCCGAAGAAATCCAGGGGCTGCGATATCAGGGCCCATTCCTCCTCGGTAAACTTCGGCAGTGCATCGCCGAACATCTCCACGGCAGACTCGCTGAACCTGCCCAGGAAAATCGGATCGGTCCACCATCCGTTCCCCAATGTGAAAAATCCCGGGTTCAGCGCAAAGGAAGCCTTCCTTGCCTCCTCAACGTCGTCTTTGTCCTCGCTTTTGGGCAGGTAAACATCACCCGTCGGGGCCATACCGATCTTGGCCGCCTGCTTCCCTTCCTTGCGAATGACCGATACCGCCCTGCCATGGGCCAGGAACAGGTTGCGACTTATGTCCATCACTTCCTCGGTCGAGTGCGTGTCAAAGGGCGCCATCTGTCCCACCTGCAGCCCCAGACCTACAAACATCTGCGGTTCATTGAAGGTCATGAAGTACTTCACGCGGTCAGAGAGGCGGTCTACCACAACGCGCGTGTATTCCTCAAACCAAGCAGGGGACTGGGGGTTGAGCCATCCGCCCTGCGCATGCAGCGCCATGGGCAGATCCCAGTGATACAGCGTGAGGAGGGGCTCAATGCCCGCTTCAAGCAGTGCATCCACAAGATCAGAGTAGAACTGAATCCCTTTCTCATTCACTTCTCCCACCCCATCGGGCAGCACACGTGACCAGCTCACAGAGAACCGATAGCTCTTCAGGCCGATCTTTTTCATCAGCGCGACATCCTCGCGCCAGCGATGATAATGGTCACAGGCCACATCGCCATTTTCGCCGTGCATGATCCGCCCCTTCTCATGCGAGAAATGATCCCAGATGTTCTCCTTTTTCCCGTCATCCAGATATCCGCCCTCCACCTGATAGGCCGCGGAAGCTGCACCCCACAGAAAACCTTTGGGAAACGCCATGCCATTTTCCTCCTTTTTGAAAAGTGCTCCGTCTCTTTTGGGGACACGGAGCACAGATGTGTCAGTATGTCAGCCATTCCTTTCCGCAGAAAGGATCAATCGGAGAGATGCCGCGGAAGGTATCCCGCCCCATCAGCTTTTCCACCAGCGCGTCCAGGGTTTCGTCGTTGTTGGAATAGCAGTTGACGTAGGTCTTGATCATCGGCACATCCACCAGATGATACGGGTTCGCCAATGAACAGAAGACGGTGGGAACCTCATGGACAAACCACGGAACATTGTTTCCGTGTCCCCAGAAGGTAAACCAGTTGATGCGGTTGGTCGTCTTGTTGCTGGCGTTTTCGACATTCCCCAGGTACAGGACCGCATCGAAGGCTTCCTTAAAGGGCTTTACACCGAAACGGTACGTGGCAAAATCCTCCGGCTGATACAGGGTAACCTCGAACCCTTCCTCCGTAAGCTTATTGGCCATATACTCCGCGATATGCTTTTCCGACGGGCATCCGCCCAGCACCTCCAGCAGAAGGCGCCGGGTCTTTTCCGGATGCAGCGGCAGATTGCCCTGCGTATCCTTGACCAGCGTGATGGCCTCATCGGCCATCTCTCTTGCCCACCTGTGGTGCTGCGCACAGCCGATCTCTTTCATGGCGGCTTCATCCGGCATGGTTTGGATATGGAGTCCCAGTGCCGCCTTCATCGCCAGGATTCTTGTGACGGCCTCGTCTACGCGCTCCCATGTGAGAAGACCGCGGCGGATACCGTCCATCATATACCCGAAGTCTTCCTCCAGGTTCTTATTGAACAGGAACATATCCGCACCCGCGGCGATGCTTGTGGGAACGGCATCCTCATGCTTCATGGCACAGTTGTATCCCACCATGGGCGTGGCATCGGTGATAATCAGTCCGTTGAACCCCAGATGCTCGCGCAGAAGTCCTGTCATGAGTTCTCTGGACAGTGTCGCCGGCACCGTACCCTGGGGCAAATCGGGATTCAGCTTATGCCGCCAG
>JAFUZB010000136.1 GCA_017476845.1 Clostridia bacterium | reverse complement strand
TTAAGGATTTTGCCATGCGCGGCAACGTCGTTGACATGGCTGTCGGCGTGATCATCGGTGCTGCGTTCGGCAATGTTGTCACTGCAGTCATCGATCTGGTGATTCAGCCGATCTTGGATGCCATGCCCAAGCTGGAGGGCGGCGGAACCGGTTTTGCAGGCGCAGCCGTATCGCTGTTGGGCGTGCTGGTGAACTTCATCCTCACCGCGCTCGTGCTCTTCCTCATCATCAAGGCGATGAACAGCGCCAAGAAGCTGGCCACCAAGAACAAGGAAGAAAAGCCCGCCGAACCCACCACCAAGAAGTGCCCGTTCTGCTGCAGCGAGATTGCCATCGAAGCGACCCGTTGCCCGCATTGCACCAGCGAGCTCAAGTACGATCCTTCCAAGAAAAAGTAAGAGGAAAGCCAAAGAGGAGCAGCGTTCATGCTGCTCCTCTTTTATTGTCCCGTGCGAATCCGGTCGTAGGCGTGGGAGAGATTCTTGCTGTTGGCGGTATCAATGCCCGCGTGGCGAAGCTCCGGTGCACATCCGGGGCATGGGGTCAGGGAGGCATAGGGGGCATTGTCCAATTCGCCGTAGGAGAAGGCCGTGAGCGGATAGAACTTGGCGTTCACCTGCGGGCAATAGGGATCGGAGTGATACTGCCTTCCGTTGTTGGGGTTGTAATAGAGGAGATAATCATCGGAGGCGGGGCCGAGCACGCGATCCGAGTCCTCCCAGATGATGACCTTGGCCCGATTCCCGCTGCGGGGAAGGTTTTCCCAGAGCCATTTAATGGACACGCCGGCAACGCCGGTCGATCGCTGGATGCGGATGCAGCCGTGCGAGGCCTTTTCCCCAAGGTACATCTCGCACTTCTCGTAGTGCCGCACCTTGGTACCGTCCTCTGCCTCCGTGATGGTGCAGGGAACCTCGTGCAGGAGAATGCCGTCGTTGATGCGGATGGCCATGTCGCAGTACAGATTGCCCGACCAGAAGCCGCCGGTGTGGGAGATCGCGTAAAACTCGCCCGCGGGCGTCTCGTTGAAAGGGGTGTCGCTACGCGCGTAGCCCGTGGAGCAAAGCAGGGTCGAGAGCAGCTCCCCGTCCTGGAAGACATACAGGCGCTGCTGCAGCTTGTCGATGACCACGCCCACGTGCTGGGAGACCTCCTGCTCGCGCAGCTTGGCGGTTTCCACCCAACCGGTAAAGCAGGCGGCAAACACGCCGACACGGCTGCCTTCCACGGAGGAGGAGTAGGCCTCAATGCGCGTCCAGTCCCCCTGCACCTCGAGAACATGCACGCCCTGGCTGGCACAGGTGACCTCGCCCACATAGTCCGTGCAGTCGGCGGAGGGCTCGCGGCGGACCTTGTACTGGTGGCGCTCGCTGCCGTCAATGACGGTCATGGGCGCAGTCAGTGCCTTCCAGATCGCGTCCACGTCATCCAGATTGCCCATCTGAAGGTTCCACAGGCAGTTTTCATGGGTGCAACTCGTGCCCGCAAGCTCATTGGCCGTGTGGAAGACAAGGTCCTGCGCGCGGTGGGCAGGGGCGGGCTCGGGCACCTCGACCTCCAGCTCCAGGGCATCGGATAGGGTCCCGAAGCGGTCAATGAGGAGAAAATCCAGATAACAGGTCCCGGGGGAAAGAAGGGCACCGTCGATGGTGAGGCGGTTTTCTCCGCTTTCCGCGGATACCCTGCCAACCTCTTTTCCGTCCGAGCGCAGGACAAGGAGGGTTCCCGGAACATTGACGGAGACAAAGGCGGACCAGGAGGTGTCAAAGACGGCGGGGGCATCCACCGAGAGGACCTCGGGATAGGCCTGCGCGAGCGTCACTGGGAGAGCCGAGGGGGCACCGACCAGAAAGAGCAGATATTCGCCTTCACTCCGGCCTGTGATATCCGGAAGGACACTGCCCTGGTCCCCATCTGTTTGAGCGGAAAGTGTCCGGATGGCGTGCCCCTCGGTATCGGTGAGATAGACGGTGGGCGATGGACTGTCCGAGGCAAAGGACACCGGGGTTTCATATCCGGGAT
Source organism: Clostridia bacterium (assembly GCA_017476845.1). Classification (GTDB taxonomy): domain Bacteria; phylum Bacillota; class Clostridia; order Christensenellales; family Aristaeellaceae; genus UBA2943. The sequence continues at coordinate 29,003 of JAFUZB010000136.1, read as the reverse complement.
AGAGCACTACGCTTTCCTCAAGCCAGCGCGTTTCGGCCTGGCCAGAGGCAGAGGGAAGCAGCAGGAAAAGTGTCAGAAGGAGCAGAGAAAGAGAGCGGCGCAGGGGGATCACCATCCTTTGAAGCTGCAAAGGAAACGAAATGGAAACGGAAAAACTTGCAAAGCGGGGCAGCAGCGACTGCTGCTGCCCCGGGAAAGGTTACGGAAGATTGCGCTCGTAGATGAGGCGCAGCCCCTTCAATGTCAGGGAGCCGTCGACATGATCGATCGCCCGGGACTCGTCGGCAATCATCTGGGCCATGCCGCCGGTGGCGACGACGGTGGCAGGCTTGCCCAGCTCCTGCTTGATCTTGTAAATCACATTCTGCACCAGGCCCACATAGCCGTAAAACATGCCGGACTGCAGATTGGCCAGCGTGGTCCGCCCGATGACATGGTCGGGCTTGGCTAGCTCAAAGCGCGGCAGCTTGGCCGTTCCGCTGCCCAGGGCTTCACTGGCCAGCTTGATGCCGGGGCAGATCGCGCCGCCCAGGAAGGCGCCGCCCTCGTCGACCACGCCGAAGGTGGTGGCGGTGCCGAAGTCAATCGTGATGACCGGTGCCCCGTACTCCTCCAGGGCAGCCACAGCGTTGGCGATACGGTCACTGCCCAGCTCTCTGGGATTTTCGTAGCGGATATTGATGCCGGTCTTGATCCCGGGCACCACGAACATGGGTGTCTTCTTGAAGTAGTTCTGGCACATGTGCTCGATGGTGAAGTTGATGGTCGGCACCACGCTGGAGATGATGATCCCCTCGGGCTCGCGTACCGAGAAGCCCTCGTGCTGGAAGAGGTTGGAGATGAGCATGCCGTACTCATCGGACGTGTACATCTTGTTGGTGGAAATGCGCCAGTAGCCCTTCATGACCGTGCCGTCAAAGAGCGCGGTCTTGATGTTGGTGTTGCCGATATCCATGGTAAAGATCATGACAGGATGCCTCCGCTTGTTTTTCTCAGATCAGGCCGGCCTTCTTCAGGGCAATCCCGACGGCGCCGGTGACAAGGGCGGATACGATCATCTCTATGACCGCATTGATGCCCACGGAGGCGACGAGGAATGTAAGGACGCTGCGCCCTGCCATGAGGGACTGCATATACTCGGTGTGCCCGAAAAGGAGAACGAGCAATGTCATGAAAAAGAGCGTATTGAGGAAGGCGGCAAAAAAGCCAGTGATGGTATACGAAAGCTTGTAGTCAAGGCGTGTTTTCTTAAGAAGCGAATACACAAGTGCGGTCAGTAACCCCACAAGCAGGCGGGAGACGAAGCGCTGCACAAACATGAGCAGCGGGGAGATATTCACCAGCGCGGCTCCCATGGCCGAGTAGCCGAAGATGCCAAAGCATTGCAGGAAGCTGATCAGTCCGAACGCGCCGCCCACGATGGCGCCGCCCGGATAGGACAGGGCAATGGCAGCGATGGCGACCGGGATCATGTTGAAGGTGATGGACAGTCCTGCGGGCTGCGGGATGTTCACCATGCCGAGCACGACAAGCACGGCGATGAGCATGGCGAGCAGGGTGAGGGTAAAGATGCGGTCCTGGGTCTTTTTACGGGTATTTGTCATGTTTTCCTCCGTTCGGGTTCGCTTGGATACCCTACGTATTTGGTGTTGTACCTCTTTTTGCGCCTGTGCTGTCCGGTGCCTGAGCTTCCCGGCAGCGCGCGGAGGGACTGGGAGAATTATACCAGAAAATCCATGCCTGACAATTGCAGGAGGCCTGCGTGCGCTGTCGAAAACAGAGATGCGGCGCACAAGTTCACGCTCAATTCATATGCGGGAACTATGATGCGCCCTGCACATAGCAAAGCAAAGCGTGCGTGAAAGGGGATTGGACCGATGGATAAGATTAGGGCATATCTGTCGAATCTTGGCAGAAAGATGCAGAGCGGTATGGTCCGCATGATGATGGGAAGGCGCGGCCCGGACGAACTGACGCTGGCCTTGCTGTGGCTGGGGATTATCCTGACATTCCTCAGCGGCTTTACGGGTTGGGGCATCTTTATGCTTTTGGGCTATGCTGCGGAGATCTGGATGGTGTTCCGCGTGTTTTCCCGGAACATCCCTGCAAGGGCCAAGGAAAACACCTGGTATGTGACAAAGTGGAATACCGTGAAGCGGGAGACGAAGGCGTTCTTCCTTCGCATCAAGCTGCGCAAGCAGTACAAGTACTTCCGCTGCCCCGGCTGCAAGAGCAGAATGCGCCTGAGCCGCGGGCGGGGCGAGGTGGAGATGACCTGCCCCAAGTGCCATACGGTCTTCAAGCAGAAGGCCTGATACTTATGGAAACCAATGACCCCAATGACAATGCGCCTCTGTCTGTATTTTTCAGACAGGGGCGCATCTTTGCGTGGAACGCTCAGTAGATATAGCAGCCGCAGCGTCCCGCTTCCTTGACGCGGTAGAGGGCGGTATCGGCATCCTTGAAGATGTCGCCCTCCGGGTTCTCGCGGTCGGCGAAGGCGACGCCCACGCTCAGGGAAGTCGGGGGCAGATCGTCCTTGGGCTTTTGCAGCATGACGTTGGCCTGCTCGATCTTGGAGCGGACCTTCTCCCTAAGGGAGCTGTCCACATTGGCCATGATGACGACAAACTCGTCTCCGCCCAGACGGAAGACCAGGTCGGTGGAGCGGAAGCTGTAGGTCAGTACCTCCGCCACGCGCTTGAGCACCAGGTCGCCTACGTCGTGTCCGTAGGTGTCGTTGACACTCTTGAACTTGTCCACGTCCACCAGAAGGAGGGCATTTCTGGACATGTCCAGGTCATGGCGCATGAAGTCGTAGGCACTGCGGTTGTACAGGCCGGTGAGGGCGTCGTGCATGTTCCCGTAGGTCAGTCGATCATGGGTTCTACGGTTCTCCTCAAAGATGGCATTGTAGGTCTCGGACACAAAGCGCAATTCCTCCGCACCGGTGGGCGGCACCGTGCCCTTGGCCTTCATCTGCTCGACCATGCGCGTGAGGGGCGCACGGATCCAGACGCTGATAAAGATGACGATGACAAGCACCACGATGAGAAGAATGACGGTCAGCACGGTCTGCACGGTGAGGAGGCTGTTCATGCGCGTGTTCTGGGAGACCCTTTCCAGATGGGAGTCGCTGATCAGGTCCTCGGTGCACTTGTCAGCACTGCTGCGGATCCTGGCTTTGTAATCGCTGTAGCGCTCGCCGTACACAAGCTCCAGAGCCAGGGCACGCTTGTCCTCGGGGGAGAGCGCCTCGTCCTCGGGCGACAGGGAATAGGCCCGCAAGGCCTCCGGTATGGCGTTATCGTCCGGTGCCCCGAGGGAGAGGATCAGCTTCATGGCGTGGTACTCGTCCTCCATAAGCTCATTGGAGAGCCGAAGGGCCTCGGAGAGGTGCGCATACGCCGTGCTGTCGCGCGTGAGCATGGTCTCCAGGCTGGCAACCGCCTTATCGCGGATCCGGGTTTCGTCCGCCTCGGTAAAGTACTCTGTAAGATAGTCCGCATTTTCCGTGACCACAAAGCCGCGGACCGCATCGGTCAGGGTGTCCGAGCCGATCTCCAGATCCTTTGCGGACTGCTGGGCCAGAATGTAGCGCTCGCTGAGCTGCTGGGCGCGCAGGTAACCGTGCGTGACCATGGAGTCGGAGATATAGAGCGCGGTGGTCACAAGGAAGGCGATAATCACAAAGAGCACGTTTGCCTTCCGCATGGGGATGGAGAGCTTTTCGCTCCATCGCTTGAGGAGGGAGGGGCGCTTTTCGGAAGCGGCTTTGGCCGAGGCGGAAGACTTGCTCTGCGTGTCTGCCTTTTCGGGGGCGGACTGCTTTGCCTCGCTCAGGAAAGCTTCGAACTGATCGGGCGGGACGGGCGGGGAGAAAAAGTATCCCTGCACCATGTCGCAGCCGATGCGCTTCAGGGCCTGCATCTGCTCTTCGGTCTCCACGCCCTCGGCCACGACCGGGGCGGATATATGCCTGGCGATCTCGATGATGATCTCCAGCATGTGCGTATCCTTCTCCCCGGAGAAGGCCGTGCTGATGAACTTCATGTCCAGCTTCAGGACATCAATGGGCAAGGTGGAGAGCATGTTCAGGGAGGAGTAGCCCGTTCCGAAGTCGTCCATCTCCACGAGGAAACCCATGGAGCGCAGGCGCTTGACCGTCTCAATGATCTGCTCGGCATCCTCTGCGTAGGCGGACTCGGTTACCTCCAGGTGCAGGTCCCCGGGCTGGAGCCGGCTCTCCTCAATGATGTCCAGGAGGGTATAGACGATATTGGCGTCGTACATGTCGACCCGGGAGACATTGACGGAGACGGGCACGGTGTAGCCGAGCGTGTCCTTCCACACGCGGATCTGCCTTGCGGCCTCGCGCCATACATAGTGGTCCAGCTCCTGGATGAGACCGTTCTCCTCAAAGAGCGGGATAAAGACACCGGGGGAGATCATCCCAAGCTCCGGGTGCTGCCAGCGGATGAGCCCCTCTGCGCCGGAAAGCTGCGGCGTGTCACCTGTGATGTTAAATTTCGGCTGGAAATAGACCTTGAACTGCTTGGAATCAATGGCCCGGTGGAAATCGTCGATGAGCCGCTCCGCGTACAGCTCCGCCTTGTGCAGGCTGTCGTCATAGACGCCGATATTGCGCGTGTAGCTGTTGCGCACGGAGTCGGAAGCACTCTTGGCGCGGTCAAAGCGGCGCTCAAGGTCCAGGGACTTGTCGACGTTGGCATAGATCCCCATGCGCAATCGCACGCGGTTCATGCTGTTCTGCTCACCCGAGAGTCCCATGGAGGCGTTGTCCAGAATGGCCTTGTAATCCTCCCTGTGGGGACAGTAGATCAGAAAGATGTCGGACTCTCGGCGGCAGACGATCCCGCCGCTGCTCTGGACCATCTCCAGGGCCCTGGCACCCACGCGCCGCAGGATCTCGTCTGCGTAGGCGCGGCCGTAGCGCTCGTTGATGATGCTGAAGTGGTTGATGTCCAGCACGATCGCATCCATCGGGGTATCGGCGTGATGCTGGTCAAACTGCTCGGCATAGCTGAAGAAAAACTCGCGGTTATACAGCCCTGTCAGGGGATCGCGCTCGGTGGACTGGATGATTCTGCGCCCCTCGAAGAGCTCAATGGCGCGGCGGACGCGGGCGAGGATGACACCGGGCTCCGGGTAGGGCTTCTGGATGAAGTCGCTGGCGCCCATGTGCAGGCATTCGATCTCCTGGGATTGATCGCCGGAGGCGACGATGACGGGAATATCCTGGTAGGCCTTCTCCTCCCGGATGCGGCGCAGCACCTCGTTGCCCGGCATGACGGGCATGATCAGGTCAAGAATGACAAGGGAGAGCAGCGATTTGTTTTCCTCCACGGCGCGCAGGGCCTTCTCGCCGTCGCCTGCAAAAATCACATCGTAGTCCTTTTCCAGAACTGTCCCCAGTATCTCGCGGTTGATTTCCTCGTCGTCGACCACCAGGATCAGCCGTCTGTCCTCGACCGCGTGGAATGTGGCCTGATTCTCCTTCATGTGGGATGCACCTTTCTCGTGAAGTCTCTGTCCTGACCGCAGGGCGCGGGCAGAATGTGCCGGGAGAGGGAAAGATCTCCGCCTCTGTTATACCACACCTGCGCGGGAAATGCAGGAGGGGACGTGCTTTTTTCTATGACGTGCCGGGAAGGATGGTGCTCCGGGAACAATGGACAAGGGGCCGGATCAAGTATCCGGCCCCAAGTTGTAGGAAATTATAGACGAGCGGAGACCTCAGACAGGGGCTTTCGCGGCCGTGCCTCGGGCGCCTCTGCGCTGTAGCCCACGATGAGCAGTGCGGGCACGGAGTGCTCGGGGGAGAGCTGGAGGACACTTCGAACAGCATCCTCCGTGTAGCTGGCAACCCAGCAGGTGCCAAGGCCCAGATCCTCCGCGCAGAGCATGCCGAGGGTCATGGCGATGGAACAGTCGACGGTATCGCTCCGGTGGCCGTTGGTCATCACGCCGCAGTCATCACACGTCACGGCCAGGATGAGCGGAGCCTGCGCCCACCAGGTATTCCCAGTGGCCTGCGCGATGGCCTCGCGCTTTTCCTGGCTCTCTATGGCGTAAAACATCCATTTCTGGCGGTTGGCGGCCGAGGGCGCAAGACGCATGCAGTCCAGAATGGCCTGGACCTTCTCTGCCTCAACGGGCCTTGGGTCAAAGCGGCGGATGCTTGTGTGGTTTTGCATAAGGGAGTGCACGTTCATGAAGATACCTCCTCTTGCACGGGATAGAACTTCTGCACCGGTGGATGACGTAGGCGGGGGACCTCGTTTTCCACCCGTCCGGCATCGGCGGTGCTGTGAAAAACGGTATCAAAGCTGAGCGGCTCGGGGAGAAAGCGTATCAAATACGACTCACTTTTCCGCGCCGAGGATGGCGGCATAGGCGTACTGGCGGATCATGCCGTGCCAGTGATACCAGGGTGTGCCGTTCTCCTGCTGGGCGTAGAAGATGCCTACACGGCTTGCGGGGTCCGCGAGCACATAGCAGCCGAGCATGCCGTCCCAGCCGAACTCGCCCTGCTGGCTGAGACTGCCGGCGCGCTCGCGGTCCATGAGGGTGCGCACGCCGAGGCCGTAGCCGTAGCCGGCCTTGCTCCAGCCGCCCATCTCCCCGAAGTCGGAAAGCCCCTTTTCGGTCTGCTGATTTTCCTGCATGGCCCGGATGCTGTCTTCGGTGAGGATGACGGTGCCGCCCTTGGTTTTTCCGCCGTTTCCGAGCATTGCGCTCAGAGCACCGTAGTCGCGCACCGTGGACATGAGCCCGCCGCCGCCGGAAAAGTAGTTGGGACCCATGCCCATGTCGAGGCCCTCCTTGAAGATGACCTCGCGCGCCTTTCCGGTTTTGCCGTCAAAGCCGTGGTATTCCGGGGCGAGCCGGGTCCGCTGCTCCTCGTTTACGGCAAACACGGTGTCGTGCATGCCCAGGGGATCAAACAGCTCCTCGCGGAGGATGTCCGGGAAGCGCTTGCCTGCGGCCGCTTCCATCACGGCGGCCAGGACATCGTGGCAGAAGCTGTAGCGGAAGTGTGTGCCGGGCTCAAAGGCGAGCGGTTCATCGGCGAGGGCCTCAATGACCTTCCGTGTGCTCGCCGTGTTTCCGGTGCGCTCCCGGAGTGCGCGTATGGAGGGGACGTCGCTTTCGTAGGTGAAGCCCGCGGACATGGAGAAGAGGTGGCGCACCAGGATAGGGCTGCGCGCGGGATGCACGGTGCCGTCCGGGTCCCGCACCGTGACGCGCGAGAGGGCAGGGAGGTAGTCGCCCGCGGGGGCATCCAGCTGGAGGAGCCCCTTTTGCACCAGGCACATTCCGGCTGAGACCGTGGAGACCTTGGTGGCGGAGTAGAGGGTAAAGAGCGTGTCTTCGGTAAAGGGCTTCCTCTCCTCGACATTGGCGAAGCCTGCGAGGTGGGTGTGCACAATCTCGCCGTCCACGCTCACCTGGCAGCCCAGGCCGGGAACGTTCTTTTCGGCATAGAAGGTGTCAAGATAACGGTCCAGTGCGGAGAAGTTCATCCATGGACCTCCTTTCAGCACGTCTGTGAATGGAAGAGCCGGGCGATGGTCTCCTCGTCGCCCAGGCCGAAGGGACAGGCGGAGGAGGGATTGTTGGCGCTGTAATAGCGGCGGCTGATCACGGCGGCACCGTCCGGGCGCAGGGTGTAGGAGAAGAACTCGTCCTTGCGGTAGGCCTCCAGCCAGTCGATGTCCGGATGGGGCCAGATGCTCTCATAGCTTTCGGTGAGGCAGCGGCGGGAGGGCATCTCCAGATGACCGTTTGGATCGGTCTGCGAAAGGAAGGCGTGGATTTCGCGCAGCATACGGCTGCGCTCCTCCCTTGTCTGCAGCATCAGCCAGTCGATCTCGTCATAGCCCCAGACGTAATAGGTGTCCAGGGTCGGAGTGCCCGCCTGGGGCAGGCGGCCGAAATTGTCGACCTCCACAAAGTAGGGAAGACTGTCTGCGGACCAGCCCGAGGGCGTCCTTCCGCCCTTGGAGTCCAGATAGATGCTGTCCAGATAGCCGGCCTCGACACTGCAGCGCATAGGATGTGCGGGATCCTCCTTGAGGCGCAGGGGCCAAGCGTTGTAGTCAAAGAGGCTTTCGCCGCCTATGACGATGCCGTGGGTGTGCGCGTCGCACAGCACAAAGTGCCTGCGCGCATGGCGCCTTGCGTAGGCGCGGATCCGGTCCAGGGTTTCCCGCCAGCAGCGGAAGCCCTCGTCCTTCGCCCCGATGAGGTGGACCTGGCCGAAGTGCAGGGCCTCAAAGCCGTCGTCGATGTAGCAGCGCGCGCGGTAGTAGAAGTACATCTGCGTCTCCCTTTGGCGGATGTCCTCCACCGAGCCGCCCTGCTTTCCCCAGTGGTCGACATAGGTGCCGTCGGGAAAGAGCATGTCATCATAGCGGAAGCACCGCTTTTCTGCGGGGAGGGAGAACTCCGTGAACACCCATTCGGGGATGGGCAGGGAATCGATGTAGGGCTTCCAGATGCACTCAAAGATGCAGCCCTGCAGGATGATGTCCGGGTCAGATTCGTGGATGATGCGTGCGCGCTCGCGGCAGGTCCTGCGGTGCTTTTCCTCGTCGGTGGCCTGCCAGATGAGACCGGCGCGCCCGACGAACTTGGCACCCTCCCACAGGAGCATGCGCAGGTCGTCGGGGAAGGTGCGGGAGGGGGCGAAATTGTCATAGCACAGACCCGTGTGTGTGACGGCGCGGGAGAGATAGTTCTCCAGTACCTTGCGCGACATGGATCCGTCAATAAGTTAGAAAAGTTGCCGAACGGTGCAATTGATATGGGCCCCGCAGGAGCGAAGCCCATAGAGAGAGGCAAGCTTTTCGCTTTTGAATCAACCGTGCGGACTAGATGGTACGGTAGTCCGACCCTAGCTTCCGGGGTACTGTAGACCAGGGAAATACTAGCTCAACCCCTTGCGAAATAAGAGTTTGTACGTTCCTATCACTGCAGTTTCCTACGCTCCCCAGTAAGTGACTGTCAAAACTTTGCATTTGCACAGAAGATCACGGCTCTTTCCCGAAAAAAGTGTATTCAAACAAGAGTAGTCTCAAATTGGCTTTTTGAGCTTCTACCCACGCAAGTGTTCACAGGTGAGACGGTGAACGTATGCTGTTTTAGCATGCAGGCTGGCCTCTGGAGTTGCAGCGTTGCTTCGGTTTGTAAAACTTGGCACGGTTTACCGCACTGCCAAAGGCAATCGGAGTGGTAGGGGTATTACAGATGGGACAAACCCCAAAACTGGAGTTGGGAAAAAGAGCCTTCAACAACTGAATGCCCTTGAGACCCTTTATCGGCGAGACAGTGTAAGATTTCTGACAGACTTGCCTAAATATGCTTTCAAGGCGTTTGCTACGTTGCCCACAGGAGAGAAACCCTGAAAAGCGGATGCGAGTAAATCCCTTTGGAAGAATATGGCTAAGAAACAATGAGATAAAGCGATAGACTGGGTACGTAACAAGCCGGTCAATTGTCTTGTTCTGCGGATCCCGTGCATTAAATGAGACAACAGCCTTCTCGGGATCGTAAGACTGTATGCGACTGTCTGAAATACCGGCATGGAAAGCATAACGGCCAAGGTACTCAAATGCATCGCTGAGAGATTCGGGTTTCTGGTCAAGCTGTGTGTCATTCACCCCACCATTGGTTAATGCATCCTCTGCTTCTGTAACAACCCTCGTCTGGGTGAACGTAGTGTTCTGACCGGGAAGTCTCGAGCAGTATTCTGCCAGGGTGCCAACACCGGTCTCTGCATCTGCGCTGGTCTTAACGATTTTACCAACCCAGTTGGTCTGATACAGCTTGGTGCAGAATCCAGACCATTCGAAAGGATCTGACAGATACGCCAGTGACTCTGGCAGAACAAGCTTTCGGGCATGGTACAGCTTTTTCAACCCATCCATGTACTTGTCACGGAAAAGGGTGTTCAGCTTAGCCTCCGGGAAGAGATAGTCATAGGTTTTATCCGCATTTGCTACATCAGCCGTATCGTCGGTCTGTCCTTTTGCTGCAGCTCTTGCTTCAGCCTGCTCCTTGCGTAGATCTTTGAGATTGATATACGTACCTTCTGCGTTAAGACCACCGCCTGAAACGATGGAATGTGTATGGTAATGAAGCGTCAAATCGCTTGCCCACGTATGAAGTGTGGTGACAATACCAGGTGTAGCACCGAGCGTTTTCGGATCCCGGCAAAGAGTAATGATGGAACCGGAGGTGCATTTGAAAAGGAGGTCCAGAAGTGGTTTGCGGTTTGCAGTGATTAAGTCATTCAGCAAATGAGGTACGGTCAGGATAATATGGTAATACTGCGTTCCGGGAATAACCTCACTTTTACGCAAGGCAATCCATCTGAGCTGCGCGGGATACTGACACCGGGGACAGTTTCTGTTATTGCAAGAACTATAATGGAAAGAGACAGGCTTTTTACAGTTGGGACAGTATTGCATGAAACCGCCCATCTGCTTTGTCTTACAATAAGCAATAGCTAACGCAGCATGCTTCTGTTCGGCCGTAAACTTGCCAGAATGCATAATCCAGCTTATATTGTCTCTGAGAATCTCGGAAACTGTGTATACAGGCGCATAACCAGAAGCATTCTCGGGCAGGGTGTTGCCAGCACCCTGCTCCTTCTCGAGTTGGTCAACAGCAGCGTTGACCGCTGCGGGGTTATTCTGAAAATCTGACGCGGTCATCTTATCCTCCACACATCTGAAGAACATGAGGCATTGGCCACCTCATATCCATACGCACGAAGCGACCATTACCGAACCTGTTTATTCTTGGCATTCTCGCTATTAAGAACCACATCAAGGGGATTGACATAACGTTCCTGTGCTTCAATGGCAGCAGCAAGCACGAGATAAGTTTCGGTAGACTCAAGAGACTTGTGTCCCAGCAGACGCTTAACGAGAAGCAGATCATTGGACTGCAGATAATATTGAAGAGCGAAGAAATGGCGGCAGGAATGTGGAGTATAGTGCTTATCTTTGAGTCCAGCACGTTCCTGAATACCAGTGAACAGTTTCCGGAGGTAGGAATCATTCAGGTGCCCATCTCTATTTTCGTTGAAGAAAATATAGTCGTCCGGAGTAAGCTTGTGGTCTGGATGGTTGGCGTTATATTCGTTACAGTACTTAGTGAGCTCCGCAATAACGTTATCGTTAAGCGGAACGCGACGCTCCATGCGGCTCTTGGACAATCCCACATGAATCAGGTGTTCGTTCCTGAGAAGATCGGAAAACTTGAGCACGAGGGCCTCAGAAAAACGGACTCCGGTTGAAATAAGGATGAGCAGGAAGAGCCTTTCCAAGATTCCACTGCACGCCTTCAACATGAGGGCAACTTCATCAGCGGTAGGTACGCGCGGGAGATAGGTGTCTACAAAAAGATCGGGAAGCCGCTTCTTGTCCAGGGTTTCACCACGAAGATAAGCAAACATCTTCCGGATGGCTGCCAGATAGGAATTCACGGTATTGGGACGAAGCTGCTCAACCTCCATAAGATACGCGATAAACGCCTGGATATCTGAAATGTCAACATTCATGAGCGAAACGCCGTTGCGGAAGATGACACAATACGCACAGAAGATCTTCAAATAACCGAGGTAGCTTTTCTGCGAGGAGGCGGACATATTTTCCGCTCTCGTCCCCGCTTCAAACTTGTCCAGATCATCCTTGTAACTAGAAATATCGGCATCACGGAGTATTTTCCGAGCTTCAGAGTAGGGTCTTGCCATGTTGTATTCCTCCTAAAATGTATGTTGTTGCTACGGAGATTTCGTTCCGTAGATAGTGAAAGGTGAAAGCAGCTTCGGAAGGGCGGGCCACGGGGAACACAACTCCAAACTAGAGCAGTAACATTCATGACACACACCTCCTCGCATTGTTTCTTTATAATTTAGAAACCTATATTTCTATTCGTCGCGTTTCATCCAAGCTTGATATATAACAATCATGTCTTTTCGAAAGAGCAGATAGTAACCTCTGCAGAGTCTTGTCAAAACGGGATAATGCTCTTATCATAGGTTTGCAATATTCATATATTGCATGTGTTGTTGCAGAGAAGACGTGCGGGGAAAAGCAGCGTCTTCTTTGTTTTTTGTGGACTTTCTTATTATGCACCTAAATCTGCAAAATAAAAAGAAGGCAATGATTGCCTTCTGAAGTTTGCAGAACCAAATGGATTACTATGATACATATACTTTGAGGATGCCGACGAACTTCCGGCACGTGATAACTACGGTACCTAACTTGTTGAGTTACGAAAGAGAGCCGGGGACACGACAACTATGCTACTGACTTTCTCAATTTATGTGGAGAGCTGGGGACCGCACTCCGCAAAGAGGTTGAGTTCAAAGGAGTAGTTTGCGGACATGGCTTGTGCCTTTCTTGGTTGTGTTATCTGATGTGTTATCTGAGAATGTAGGTTTTTCCGCCCAGAGCGCGGAAGGCGAAGCTGCCGTCTTCTTGGAGGACGGACACGGTTTCACCGTCCAGGGTGACGGTGAGCGCGTCCCCTGCAATGCGGATGGTGCCGTCAAAGTCAGGGGTGATCCTGCCCTCTATGAGCCTGCGTGCATCCCACGTGAGGTCCACGGTCAGGGCGCCGCGGGCGCGAAGACCGATGACGCGGCCGGAGGGCCAGTTCTCGGGGAGGGCGGGGAGAAGCTGCACAAGCCCTGTGTGGCTCTGCACGAGGGCCTCCGCCATGCCGGCGACGGCGCCGAGGTTCCCGTCGATCTGAAACAGATCGTCCCAGCCGGCGAGGTAGTTGCGCGTCTTTCCTGCGCAGACCATGCGGCGGATATCCTCACCGGCCTGTGCGCCGTCCTGCATGCGCGCATGCTGACAGATGTACCAGGCAAGCGGCCAGCCGCTGCAGCGGTCCTGGTGTGATCTGCGGATGCGAAGGGAGGTCTGCGCTGCCCGGAGGAGCTCCGGCGTATCCTTCCAGTTGATGTCAAAGCCGGGATAGACGGCATAGAGGTGGGAGATGTGCGGCATGCCGGGGGTCATCTCCGGGACCTCCCGGAGCCATTCCAGCAGTTGGCCCTTGGAACCGATGCGGTCGCGGGGCAGCTTTTCCCTGCAGCGCACAAAATCTGCCTGCAGGGGATCGGAGAGGTGCAGGAGCTCCATGGCGGAGAGGACATCCGTAAAGAGCTCGCGCAGGATCTGCGCGTCCATGGCGCAGCCGGCGGAGACAGGGGTGTCGTGTCCGTCGGGCAGGATGTAGCGGTTCTCTGGGGAGACGGTGGGGACAACGACAAGCTCGCCGTCCTCGTTTTCCACCAGGAAGTCCACAAAGAAGAGCGCAAAGTCGCGCATGACCGGATACCACTCGCGCAGGAAGTCCAGGTCCAGGGTAAAGCGATAGTGCTCAAAGAGGTGCAGGGCCATCCAGGCGCCGCCCAGCACCCAGCAGGTGGCGGCGGGATAGACGTCCTGGGGTGCGCAGTCGCCGTAGATGTCGGTGTTGTGGTGACATACCGCGCCGCGGCAGCCGTACATGATGCGCGCCGTGTCCTGCCCTTTCTCCCACATCTTCCGGATGAGGGAGAACATGGAGAAGTGGATCGGGCTCAGATTCGTGACCTCGGCGGGCCAGTAGTTCATCTCGGTGTTGATGTTGATCGTGTACTTGCAGTCCCAGGGCGGAATGAACTCCTTGCACCACAGGCCCTGCAGGTTGAGGGCATGGCTGTCCTCCCGCCCGCCGCTGACCATGAGGTAGCGCCCGAAGGTGAAAAGCGTGGCGGCCATGTCCGGGGTGGAGAAGGAAAGATCGCGCCGGGCGGCCTCCAGCTGCTCGTCGGTGGGAAGCGGAGAGGCCTCCCCGAGGGTGAGGACGCACCGCTCCATGAGAGCGGAGAAGTCCCGCACATGATCCGAAAGGAGGGCGTCAAAGCCCTTTTCCTCTGCGGCCTGTACGCGCCTTAGGGCAGAAGAAACAGGATCGGGTTCGCGGTTATCCGTGTCGGCTGCGAGGTAGAAGGTGACCTCCGTGGCCCCGCGTGTGCGCAGCTGCGTGTAGGGATTCTCCGTGCTTCCGTCGGAATGCATGCGCACGACGGTGGCAAAGTGCGTGCCGGCAGCATTGCCCTTGGCCATGAGTGTCACCGCATCCAGGGTGTGGTTCTCGTCCAGCATCATGCCGGCCCATCCACCGCCGCGGCTCTCGTGGCCCGGACGGCGGTGATCAGGTACGCGCTCATCGTAGATGCGGCAGCGGTCGAGCTGTACGTCCAGGTCGAGGCTCCCGGGCTTGTCTGCGCGGATGCGCAGGGCGAGCATATTGTCCGGGTGGGAGACGAACATCTCGCGCACATAGCGTACGCCCCTCTGGGTAAAGCGGAGCGTGTGTACCCCGGTCATGAGATCCAGGGTGCAGTCGTAGTCCGAGGCCTCCTCGGAGTTGGGGAGCCAGCCCATGGTGAAGGGCGTGTGCTGCCCTACCGCGATGTCCATCTCTCCCAGCTGCTCCACGTGCCGCATGGTCATGGGTGCCCCGATCATGTACTGGTTCATGAGATCCTCGGCCTCCTGGATGCGGCCGGAGAAGATCAGGGAGCGGATCTCGGGTAGCTTTTCCAGGGTGGCGCGGTTGTTGCGGTCAATGAATTTGCCGTAGAAAAGCGAGTCCTCGTTGAGCTGAATGCGGTCGATGCCGGCGTGGCCGTAGACCATGCAGCCGAGACGGCCGTTACCCATGGGAAGCGTATCACCCCAAGTGTTGGCGGGCTTTGTATAGTGAAGAATGGTACTCATACATTTTCCCTTTCCGTGAAGGTATCACCCCGAAGCGTGACGGAGACGGACTGCGCGTCGTCCTGGCAGTGCTGCCCCAGGTGGAGAACAAACTCGCCGCCCTCCACCCGCCAGCGGCACTGCTCGTCCATGAGGCGGAAGGCCTCGGCACTGAGGGTGTGCGTGATGCGCGTGGAGGCGCCCGCCTCCAGGGGCACGCGGGTAAAGAAGGCCAGGCGGCGGTCGGGCGTGACCACAGAGGAGACGGGATCCTCAACGTAGACCTGCGGGACGGCCGTGCCGGGGCGATCTCCCGTGTTGGTGACGGTGAATGCAATCACGCAGCTCGTGTCGCCTGCGGGCGATGCCGTAAAGTCTGTGAGGGCAAAGGTGGTGTAGCTCAACCCAAACCCGAAGGGCCAGTGCGGCTCGCGGTGCCCCTCCAGATAGTCTGCGCTGCCCCCGGGAAGCTGGCTGTAGTAGAAGGGGAGCTCGCCCACGGTGTGGGGGAAGGTGACGGGCAGATGGCCGCTGGGGGAGAGGCTACCCAGCAGGGCCTCGCAGATCGCTTTTGCGCCCCGCTCCCCGCCAAAGAAGGCGACGAGGATCGCATCCATGAGCGGGGCCTCCTGCGTGAGATCGACGGACTTGCCGACATCCAGCACCAGGATCTTGGGCTTGCCTAGCGCACCGACGCGGCGTATGAGCTCGCGCTGCTCCCCGTAGAGGATGAGGTCGCGCCGGTCCATGCCCTCGCCGCTTGTGATGGTGTCATCCCCGCACACGAGAATCACGGCGTCGGCCTTCTGTGCTGCGCGCAGGGCCTTCTCCATGCTGTCCCCGCCTGCGCGGGAGTAGTTGAAGGCTACCTGGCGCCCGCCCCTGTCGCAGACAAAGTCAATGACAATCGTCGTTTTCTTCCCCTTTTCAAATTCGAAGGGGGCGACCAGGGGACGGCGGGTATGCTCACCCGTCCCGTCCAGGAGCAGCTCCCCGTCCGCATACAGGCGGCAGGTGTCCCACGCGGGGAGGGAGAGGGAACCCGAGAAGGTGTCATCCGGGCAGAGGGTGAAGGTCATGCGCACCCCGTAGCCGTTGAAGGGAAGGTCCGGGTGCGGCTTGGCCAGACCCCAGTTGAACTGAATGTGTGTGGCCGTGTCCTCGCCCACCGCTTTCCCGGAAAAACTCCCGTCCGGGTAGAAGGCGAGGCGGACGCCGCCGGGAATCCAGGTGTCCGGCACCATGCGGGCATCCATGGGGGAGATGCTGCAGCCGTCCTCCTGGAGGATCTCGGTGTTAGGAAGGGCCTCCCGAAGCTCATCGGCAAGGGAGCGGACGGTGTAGCCGTAGGGTACGGAGCTGTAGCTTCCAAGGCGCTGGGCGTTGCTGCTGGGCCCAATGAGAGCGAGCGTCCGGACCTTTTTGAGGGGCAGGGCACCGGTGTTCTTGAGCAGCGTCATGCTCTCCCGTGCGGCCTCCAGGCAGATATCCAGATGCTCTTTGGAGCGCACAACGGAGGTGTAGCGGTTTTCGTCCGTGAAGGGATGATCGAAGAGGCCGAGCGCCTCCTTGACCGTCAGGATGCGGCGCACGGCATCATCCAAGCGCTCCTCGGAGATTTCACCGGAGAGGACAAGGTCCTTCATCGTTTCCTGCCAGACTTCGTTGGAGAAATCGAAGCCGGTGACGTCCAGGCCTGCGTTGAAGGCCAGGCGAATCGCCTCCCTCGGGGTGCGGCAGACGTGATGGGCATAGATGAGGCGGTTGACGGCACCGAAGTCTGAGCGGATATAGCCGCGTAGTCCGAGTTCGCCCTTGAGCACATCGGTCATCCAGTAGCGGCTGAAGACGAGCGGGATGCCGTCGATATTGTTGTAGGCGACCATCGCGTTCCACGCGCCGGCCTCGCGGACGCCGGCTTCAAAGACAGGCAGATACTGGCTGCGCGCCTCGCGCTGTCCGCAGCGCGCGCTAGCACAGTTGAGGCCCGATTCCGGAAAGCCGTGGGCGAAGTAATGCTTGGGCTCGCAGATGATCGTGTCCTCCCGGTCAGCGCGCTCGCCCTGCTCGCCGGAGATGATGGCGCGCGCGTTCTCCCGGGAGAGGAAGATATCCTCCCCGAAGGTTTCCTCCATCCGTTCCCACCTGGGATCGCGGGCAACGTCCAGGTTCGGTGCGAGAATCTCATGGATGCCAAGCGCGCGGGTCTCCGACCCGATGGCGCGCCCGACTTTGCGTGTAAGAGTGGGGTCAAAGGAAGCACCCAGGGCGATGGGCATGGGAAAGGAGGTCGCACCGGGGAAGGAGAGACCGTGCAGGGCCTCGCCCGTATAGATGCAGGGGATGCCGAGCCGCGTTTCGTCCACAAAGTAGTGCTGAAGGCGGTTGAGCACGCGCGGGACACAGTAGACATCGTGGACAAAGCCGATGCCGCGGTCCGAGAAGGCGGCGCGGACACGGTCCCAGTCAAAGTCACTTTCCGGGTCGACAGAGCAGAAATGGGCGGGATGGGCCCGGGTGGCGAGGGTGACGCCGCGGATCATGTCGGTCTGGGCGATTTTTTCCTCGAGGGTCATCTGGCGCAAAAGCTTTTCGATGCGCGAACTCATGGGAAACCTCCTTAGCAGACGAGATATATGAAGATGCCGGCGGCGCAGAGCGCGCCGCCGGCCATTCGCTCAGGTGTAGGATAACCTGACCGCGTTGAGCACATTGTATCAGTTGCCGAGGTATTCGTCGATCTGACGCTGCACTTCAGCGAGCACCTTGTCGCGTCCGGCGGCCTTCTGGTCAGCCTGGAGCTTGGCGATCACGGCGTCCACATCGTCCACCAGGCCTACTGCGAGCACCTTCTCGGCGTCGTCGTAGATCTGGTTGCGCTGTGCGATCTCAATGTTGATGGCGTCCATGTTCAGGGAGAAACCATCCAGGGGGTTGATGACGTTGTTGGGGTTGGAGGCGGCATAGGCAGCTTCCTCAGCCCAGAAACCGGCACCGTAGGAGAAGTCGGGGCGCATGAACTGCGGCTTCCACAGACCCCAGCGGCCGATCCATTCCATGTAGTTGGAGTTGGAACCGTTCATGCCTTCGGGGAACACGGCCTCGCCCTCGTCGGTGAGCTCGTAGGTCTTGCCGAGGATACCATAGTGCACCAGGTCATAGAGTTCGCCGTCGGTTTCCAGCAGGTCCATGAACATCAGGACGCGCTCGGGATTGTCGGAGGTGTCCGGAATGCACATAGCGTTGGCCAGGGGAGTACGGTTGGCATACTTGTTGTCCACATACAGGTCATTGTAATCCCAGTAGGCGTCCTCTTCGACCCATGCGCGGTTCTGGTGAGAGAATTCGTGGGTGCCCCACTTGGTGATGAGCATGCCTTCGTTGATGAGGTCGTTGTGGTCACGCTTGTCGGTGAGCACGTCGCCCCAGATGATGCCTTCGTCCTGCATGAGCTTGGCGAGTTCTGCGCGCTCTTTGTAGGCGGCGGTGTCTTCCACAAACTGCACCTGGCAGGTGGGATCGTTCAGGTCGATGACCAAAGCGTTGTCGATGGCGAACAGGTCATACTTCATGAGGTAAACGCCCAGATCAACATTCTCCAGGATGTACTTGTCCGGATAGGCAGCCTTGAGGGCGCGGCACAGTTCCAGCACGTCCTCGGTGGTGTTGATGTCTTCGGGCTTGATGCCGAGATCAGCCTTGGTGATCAGGTCGCCGCGCCACTGGAAGAAGGTGCGGTTGTTCATGGACATGGTCCACGGCAGTGCGGTCACGCGGCCCTCGTTGTCGGTGGCGGCAGCCAGAGCGCCGGAGGCCTGGTAGGTCTCATAGAGGTGGGGAGCATACTTGGGCAGGAGCTCGGAGAGATCCATGTACGCTTCCTGGGCCTTCATGTTGTAGTAGCCGGTCCAGTTGGAGTCAAAGTTGAGGTCCCAGCTTTCGCCGGCGCCTGCCATGACCAGCAGCTTCTGTGCATAGTCATCCAGCGGGATGAACTGCACTTCGAAGTCAGCGTTGAGCTGATCGGCATACTTTTCGGCGATGGTGTTCCAGACTTCGTCGGTTGCGCTCTTCTTGTCACCGGGGAAGATGATCTTCAGCGTGACATGCTCGAGGTCGTCGGCAGAGGCGGCGGGGATAACGGCCAGCAGGCTCATCATCATGGCGAGCGCCAGTGCGAGGGAAAGGATGCGTTTCATGAGGTGTACCTCCTTTGTATTTTGATTTCACAGACCATGGGTCCGTTGAATCACAATAGGGAATGTCCGAAGCGCAGCGGAGGATATTCCATGCGCTGCCTGTGAAAGCAGGCGGCGCCAAGGGAAACCTTGCATTCGGTGAGCAGGGCGTGCCCGCTGAATTGTGCTTCGGGAAGGGGACCGGGCAAGATCAGCCCTTGACGGCGCCGACCATGATGCCCTTGACGAAATAGCGCTGCAGGAAGGGATAGAGCAGCAGGATGGGGCCGGTGGTCAGGATGACCAGGGCCATCTTGACGCCGTCTCCGGGAATGGAGGCCATCATCTGCTGGATCTGGGGATTGCTCTCCATGGTCTGCAGGAACTGGATGTTGGAGACGATGTTGCGCAGAAGGAGCTGGAGCGGATACATGTCCGCGTTGTCCATGAGCATCAGGCCCAGCCACCAGTCGTTCCAGTAGCCCAGTGCAGTAAAGAGAGTGACCGTGGCCAGCACCGGCTTGGAGAGGGGGAGGTAGATGGAGATGAAGATGCGGAAGTCCTGTGCGCCGTCGATTCTCGCACTCTCGTACATTTCCTCAGGGACCGAGGAGAAATAGTTGCGCAGAAGGAAGATGTTCCAGGCGCTGACCATGCTCGGCAGCAGCAGGGCGAAGATCGTGTTCTTCAGATGCAGAATGTTGACGCACACGATGTACCAGGGCACCATGCCGCCCGAGAAGAGCATCGTGAAGAGGATGTAGAAGTTCCAGAACTTGCGGCCCGGCATGACCTTGCGGGAGACGACCCAGCCCATCATGGAATTGACGAGCAGGGAGACCGCGGTTCCCACGACCGTGACGAAGACGGTCACCTTATAACCGTTGACGATGGAGCGGCCGTTGATGAACAGTGCCTGATAGGCCGCCGTCGTCCATGAGCCCGGAAAAAGCCGGAATCCGTTGCGGATTGCCTCCTCCTTTGGAGTGAAGGATCCGGCGATCACAAGAAGGAAAGGATAAAGGCAGAGGAGGCCGAAAATACCGGTGAAAAGGGCGGCGAAGATGCGCCAGCCGTCCACGTGCACCCGATGGGGGCGTGCCTGTGTGGGAAGTGAAGACATATTTCTCTATCTCCTTTCTCAGAACAGGGCGGAGCCTTCGTCGATCCTGCGTGCCGCGAAATTGGAGATGAGCACGAGGATGAGGGAACAGGTGGACTGGAACAGACCCACGGCGCTGGAGATACCCATGTCGCCGGTCTTGCGCAGCGTGCGGTAGATGAAGGTATCCAGCACGTCGGTGGTCGGATAGAGATTGGGGTTATCTCCCGTCACGTTGTAGAAGAAGCCGAAGTCTGCGTTCATGATCTTGCCGATGGCCAGAAGCGTCATGACAATGACAGTCGGGGTGAGCAGCGGCAGGGTGATGTAGCGGATTTCGCCCCAGCGCGTCGCGCCGTCGATGCGCGCCGCCTCATAGTAGGTAGCATCGATGCCAGTGATCGCGGCGAGATAGACCACGGAGGAGTATCCGGCACCCTTCCAGATGTTGGTGATAAGAAGAATGGCCGGCCACATGTTGGGATTGGCATAGAAGTTGATTTTCTCCCCGCCCGCCGCGGAGATGAGGGCATTGATCGTGCCGTTTTCATAGCCCAGCAGGGCCTGTACGAAGATGCCGACGACAACGGTGGAGATAAAGTAGGGGAGGAAGGAAAGCGACTGGACGATCCGTTTGTAGCGCTGCCGATGAAGCTCGTTGAACATCAGGGCCAGGAAGACGGCGAAGACCGTGCCGACGATGATGAACATGAGGTTGAGCAGCAGGGTGTTGCGGATGGCGATCAGCGCCTGGGAGCCGGGACGGAAGAGAATCTCGAAGTTGCGGAAGATCGGGTCCATCCACTTGCTTCCGAAGATGCCCTGCTTGACCTTGTAGCGTTTGAAAGCAATGATCGTGCCGAACATCGGCATGTAGGCGAACAGGAACAGAAGTACAATCGCGGGGACCGCCATGAGCATCATCTGCCAGTGCTGGGACAGTGTCTGCATGAAACGGTGTTTCTTCGGAGGTTTGTCCTGCTTTTGCATGCTCGACATCTCCTTAAGTTCTGAATTTGTTATATCAAGCATATGCGTGCTGGAAGATGTTGTCAATAGCAAACAGGACAAAATTCACAAAAAACTGGTCAAAAACGACAAATTTCCATGCTTTGTACTATTTTGCAATACAAAAGAATGGCCATTCTGATATAATTTGATATGATAATTGCTTTTTCGTATGAAATCGCTTAGAATACATTCGAAAGATCCGGAAGCCATATACAAAGCGGCGTTTATCCTATGGACAGCGCGGGAAGGGGTACCCTCTGCGTTTGCCGCGGGAGAGCATCCGCTGTGCTTGCCCGGACAGAATGAAAAAAACACACTGCCATCTATGGCGGAGGAAAGGAGGGCCTGGAGACATTGAATGACCAGAACCCGCAGACGACGTCCGGAAAGCTTTTGTACCAGACGATCATGGATGCCATCACGGACCAGATCCGTGCAGGCTCCTTTTCCTTTGACAAGCCCATCTGCACAGAGAGTGACCTCATGGAAAAGTACGGCGTCAGCCGCATCACGGTCCGGCGCGCCCTCTCCGAGCTGGAGAGCCGCGGTATCCTCTACAGGAAGCGCGGCGTGGGCAGCTTCGTATGCGCGGATATCTACCAGAAGAACGCCCTGGATGAATCGACCCCGGGGGTGCAGGTAGCGAACAATCCGCTCTTTGCCTTTGTGCTTCCTTTTAATATCACCCGCACCGGTCTTACCCAGACCTATCAGGCAGCCTCTACCTATCTTAATGAGCACGGCTGCATGACGAGCATCTTCATCTCCGAGGATACCGGGGAGAACCGTGCGCGCTATATCCTCAGCCGCCTGGCCCAGATGAATGTGGCGGGCGTGGCCTACTATCCGTACACCAGCAATATCCACCAGGAGATCGTCGACCGGCTCATGCTCGACGGAAAGCCGGTGGTGCTCATGGATATTCCGAGTCCCTGCAAGCATTTGGCGAGTGTTTCGTCCAACAACCTGCAGGGCAGCTTGGACCTGATGGCCCATCTCATCTCGCTGGGTCACAAGCGCATCGCGTTCCTAAGCGGCATCACCACCGAGGAGCGGGTGACGATCTCGGACCGGTATTCCGGGTACCTGCTGGGCCTGTCCCGGGCGGGGATTCACCCCGAGCAGGACCTGGTCTACATGCGCATGACGCAGGAGGCGCGCATGCTGCGCCCCGAGGATCCCGACTCGCTCTCCTCCGTGATCTCCCGCCTGCGCGCAAACGGCGCGACCGCCATTGTCTGCGAGCATGACGGCATCGCCTACGAGGTGATGCAGCGCTGCCTGGAGATGGGCATACGCGTGCCCGAGGATATGAGCATCTGCGGCTTTGACCGCTCCGAGTGGGTGACGGTCCATATGACGCGGGTCATCACCAGCGTCGCCCAGGACTATGCGGGCATCGGCCGCGCGGTAGGCGAGGAGCTCTACCAGGGGCTGACCGATCCCCTGCGCGTGCACGAACCCAAGATCATTCCCATGCAGCTGAGCGTGGGAAATACCACCGGGCCCGTGCGCGGATGAGGGACCAGTACACATAAGAAAAAAATCCCCTGAGGAATCATGGGAATCACTATATGAATCATTATTTGAAGGAGGACTTCCCCGTATGCAGACAGACAGAAGCATGGACCAGACAGCGAGAAAGCTCGACAGACTCTGTGAATCGCTGCGCGACATGATCTTCACCCCCGTAGGCCAGGCTGCGCTCCGGGCGTGCTACCAGACAACGGAACCCATCAATCACATGCCGGACGCTTCGCTCTTTGGGCCGGTGCCGGAAACATGGGGCGGAGAGGGCATGTATGCCTGGTTCCTTCTGGACTATACGGTGCCGGAGACGCTTGCGGGCCGCGATCTTTTCCTCTTCCCGCACATTGCGTTCTTTGAGAGCACGCTGTGGGTCAACGGGAGGATCCATTCCAACTATGCCGCCAAGTTCAACGAGGGCTCCCACGGCAACCACTGGTGCAACCGCTTTGCCACGGACGTTAAGGCCGGCGAGAAATTCGATTTCGCCCTGGAGTGCTATGCCTGGCATGACATGCCCGGCACCCAGCCCTTGCAGGATGAGCGCATCCGCGACTACACCTACAAGGTCGACACGACCGACGTGTGTGTGCGCGATGAGGAATACTTCGGCTTCCTCTTTGACCTGAAGACCCTCCTGTCCCTGCGCCGCTCCCTGCCCAAGGATTCCTTCCGCAGGGCCGAGGTGGAGAACGCCCTGCTTCAGGCCCACCGCGTCCTCTACTATGATCCCGACACCTGCACCGAGGAGGAGTTCCGCTCGGGTCTTCGCGCCGCCTGGCCCATCCTCCAGGCGCAGCTCGTAAAGAAGAACGGGGACACCGCACCCTACATCGGACTCATCGGACACAGCCACATGGATACCGCCTGGATCTGGCCGATGACGGAGACCGAGAAAAAGTGTGCCCGGACCTATGCCAACCAGCTGAACCTGATGGACGAGTACCCCGAGTACCGCTTCATCCAGTCCTCCGCCTTCCACTCCGAGTGGCTGCGCAGGGACTATCCGGAGCTCTTTGAGCGCATCCGCGCGGCGGTGGCCACCGGGCGCTATGAGCCCAACGGCGGCGTGTGGGTCGAGTGCGACTGCAACCTCACCGGCGGCGAGTACATGATCCGCCAGTTCCTGTGGGGCCAGCGCTTTACCCGCAAGTATTTCGGCTTTACCTCCGACTGCTTCTGGCTGCCGGATACCTTCGGCTATTCCTTTGCGATCCCGCAGATCATGAAGGGCTGCGGCGTCAACTACTTCCTGACCACCAAGATCGCGTGGAACGACACCAACGTCTTCCCGCTGACCTCCTTCCTGTGGGAGGGCATTGACGGAACGCGCGTGCTCACCCACTTCAACCGCACCCATATCGGCCCGGATCCGGAGAGCTATCACCTGGAGACCTACGGCGGGGACGGCATGATGGAAAAGCGCGTCACCCCCATGCGCCTGTTCTCCTTCGGCAAGGGAGACGGCGGCGGCGGCCCCGAGTTTGAGATGCTGGAGAGCGCACGGCGCCTGTCGGACCTGGAGGGCACGGCGCGCAGCGGCTATACCTCCGTGTCCGCCTTCATGCAGGAGCTGGAGAAGACCATGGTCGAGCCCACGGTGTATGCGGGCGAACTCTACCTGGAGCTGCACCGCGGTACGCTGACCAATCAGCATACGATCAAGCACAATAACCGCTTCTGCGAGATCGCCCTGCATAACCTGGAGCTGGCTATCGTCCACAAGGCGGTCCGGGAAGGAGTGGACGCCGACGAGACGCCCGTGGCCCCGCTCATGAACACCATGCTGGTGCACCAGTTCCATGATATTCTTCCCGGCACCTGCATCCATTCCGTGCACGAGAAGGCCTACAAGGCGGTGGGCGATGCGATCGCGCAGGCTGATGCCAAGACGCAGGCTGTCCTTGGCGGAAAAGGCGAAGAGCTGGAAATCTACAATCCCACCTCCTTTGCGCGCACCGAAACCGTCTATCTGGACGGTGCCTTCCCGGGCGTTGCGGGGGCAAAGGCCCAGGCCTTCACGGACCTTTGCGGCAAGGAAAAGACGGCTGTGAGCGGCCTTACCCTTCCCGCCTTTGGCAGCGTGACGGTCACGCCCGGGGAAGCCACCCAGGCTCCCGTACCCTTCCATTTCGACGGCAGCCATCTGACCACGCCCTTTGCCGAGATTGCGTTCAATGAAAACGGCGCCATGACCTCCTTTGTGGACCGCAGGAACGGCCGCGAGCTGGTGGGCGGTCTTCCCTTCAACACCTTTGTCATGACAGAGGATATGCCTGCCGGCTGGGACAACTGGGATATCGATGCCGACGAGGAGGAGAAGTTTGCCCCGGTGGGTCGCCTTATCTCCCGCGAGGTGGTCGCCTGCGGAAGCGTCGAGCTGCGCATCCGCTCCAAGTATGAGATTACCGGAAAGACCAGCATCACCCAGGATATGATTTTCGATGCCGCCTCCCCGCTCGTCTCCTTTGAGACGGTCATGGACTGGCAGGACGATCATCGCTTCCTCAAGGTTGCCTTCGATACCGCTCTTCGCGCCGACGGCGTGCGCAACGAGATCCAGTTCGGCTGCATCCGCCGCACCAACACCCGCTCGACTTCCGTGGAGAAGGCCCGCTTTGAGGTCTGCAACCACAAATATTCGGACCTGTCCGAGACCAACTACGGCTTCGCCGTCCTCAACGACAGCAAGTACGGCATCTCCGTGTGCGGCGGCAGCATGCGCCTGAGCCTGCACAAGGGCGGCTTGCGTCCGGACGACAAGGGTGACCACGGCGTGCATGTGTGCCGCTATGCGATCCTGCCCCACGACAGCAGCTTCTCTGCCCAGAGCGTCGTACGCCCGGCATATGCCTTCAACTACCTGCCTGTGCAGGTCCGGGGCGGTGCGAAGGCGGAGAGCCTGGTCACGGTGGACAGCGAGAACGTGATGATCGAGACGGTCAAGCCCTGCGAGGATACCCAGCATGCCTATATCCTGCGCCTGTACGAGGCCACGGGCGGCTATGCGGGAGCGAAGCTTACCTTTTCACATCCGGTCAAAAAGCTCTATGACTGCAATATGCTCGAGGAAGAGCTCAGTGAAATCGGCGAGGGCGAGCGCATCGTATTCACTCCCTTCAAGATTCGCACCATCAAGGTGGTCTACTGATTTTTCACGGCAGGGGTGCGCAGGCATCCCTGCCGTTATTGAGTGAGGAGAATGCAAATGGCACTTACCATTACCGATGTCCGTGCGGTGTGCACGGCGCCCCAGGGGATTCCCCTGGTGGTGGTCAAGGTGGAGACGAGCGATGCGGGACTCTACGGCGTGGGCTGCGCGACCTACACCCAGAGATGGATGACGGTGGCCTACGAGATCGAGCACTATATGAAGCCGCTTCTGGTGGGCAAGGACCCGACGCGGATCGAGGACATCTGGCAGACGGTGACCGTATCGCCCTACTGGAGAAACGGTCCTGTCCTCAATAATGCCCTCTCGGGTGTGGACGAGGCGCTCTGGGACATCGCGGGCAAGCGCGCGGGGCTTCCGGTCTATGAGCTCCTGGGCGGCAAGGTGCGGGAGGCGGTGCGCGTCTACCGCCATGCCGACGGCCGGACCATGGAGGAGGTCGGCGACAGGGTGCAGGCCTTCCTGGAGGATGGCGTGCAGGTGGTCCGCGTACAGTTCGGAGGATACGGCGGAAACGGCGGGGAGCGGCAGCACCTGGAGCGCATGAAGCCGGAAGGCGCCTGCCTTGGGGCCTACTATGACCCGCTGACCTATCAGCTGTCGGTGGTGGAGCTCTTTGCCGCCATGCGCGAAAGGTTCGGCTACAACGTGGAACTGTGCCACGATGTCCATGAGCATCTGGAGCCCACCGAGGCGATCCGTCTGGCCAAGGAGCTGGAGCCCTACCGTCTCTTCTTCCTGGAGGATGCCCTTTCGCCCGAGCAGGGCGCATGGTTCCGCCAGATGCGCCAGCAGACCTGCACCCCGATGGCGATGGGTGAGCTCTTTAACAATCCCAGTGAATACCTGCCCCTCATTCAGGACCGGCTCATCGACTATGTGCGCTGCCATATCTCGCAGATCGGCGGCATCACCCCGGCAAAGAAGCTTGCGCATGTGTGCGAGGCCTTCGGGGTGCGCACGGCCTGGCACGGCCCGGGGGATGTCTCCCCGATCGGGCACGTGGCCAATCTGCACCTGGACCTGAGCAGCTGGAACTTCGGCATTCAGGAGTGGGCGGGGCTCACGCCGGAGCTGGAGGATGTGTTCCCCGGCTGTCCGGAGCTCAGGCGCGGCTATGTGTATGTCAACGACAAGCCGGGCCTTGGGATCGACATTGACGAGAAGCTTGCGGCGAAGTTCCCGTGCTCGGAGGCGCTTCCGACATGGACGAACTGCCGCAGGCCGGACGGGACGCTGCAGCGGCCCTGAGGAAGGAGAATGCCTGTGAAGAAGGTTCTGGTATCGGGCGGATCCAGCGGTATCGGCCAGGGGATCGCGATCCATATGGCGCGCACGGGCTGGGAGGTCACCTTCACCTACCGGACCCACCCGGAGGGCGCGGAGAAAACAAAGCGCGCGATTGAAGCGTTTGGCGGCACCTGCCATGTGCTGGAGGCCCATCTGGAGGAGGAAGGCGCACCGGAGCGGATGGTGCGGGAGGCGATCGGCTGCATGGGCGGTCTGGACGCCTTTGTGAGCAATGCGGCCGGGGACGGCAGGCATTCGATCCTCACGACCACGCGCGCGGAGATGCAGCGTCTGGTGAGCAGCAATTTTCTCGGCTATCTCATGGCCGCGGGGGAGTGCGCCAGATACATGGTGCGCTCGGAAAAACGGGGGAGCATCGTGTTTATCACCTCTACCCGCGCGATATCCCCGCACCCGGATGACTTCCTCTATGGCGGTCTCAAGGCGGCGATTGAGCGCGCAGCCGAATCGATGGCCCTGGACCTCTCGCCCTATGGGATCCGGGTCAACTGCATTGAGCCGGGCGCGACCCTGGTTCGGCCCTGGCAGACCCACGATGCCAAGGCGGGGGAGATCGTGAACGGTCATCCCTACTGGCCCATTGAGGACACGATCCCGCTGGGGAGGATGGGAAAGCCCGAGGATGTGGCCTACCTGGCCGAGTTCCTTTGCTCGGAGAAGAGCAGCTATATCACCGGGGAGAAGGTCCGCATTGACGGCGGACTTTCGCTGCCCGGCATGCCGGAGTGGTCGGCACCCTGCGAGTGGATGAGCCCGGAGTGGAGGGCAAGGCAGCGCGAGGAGATGGAGAAGACCTTCCCGGCGGAAGGGCGGGATGTATGATGGAGCACGGAATGCACGAAGATACGAGTCGTTTTATCGCACTGATTCTCAGGCATAAGCCCGAGACGATCGGGATCACGCTGGATGAGCACGGATGGGCAGATGTGCAGGCACTGCTAGACGGCGTCGGCAGAACCCACCCGCTGACGCGGGAGGAACTGGAGGAGATTGTCCGCAGCGACAGTAAGCAGCGCTATGCTTTTAATGAGGACCATACGCGCATTCGAGCGAACCAGGGACATTCCGTTGCGGTGGATGTGGAGCTCAAGGAAGTGCAACCGCCCGAGACGCTGTATCACGGGACGGGAGAAAAGTATGTGTCCTCCATTGAGCGGGAGGGTCTTTTGCCCAAATCCAGGCTGTATGTCCATCTCTCCTCCGATCCCCGGACGGCGCAGGATGTGGGCGCGCGGCATGGAACACCGGCGATCTTCTTGGTGGATGCCGGAAAGATGGCGCGGGACGGGTATGCATTTTACCTGTCCCTGAACGGAGTCTGGCTGACAAAGCAGGTCCCCGCGCAGTACCTGGAAAGGATGGTTCTCCCGCTTACATGAGGACCGATGCTTCATAGCCGTGTGCGCATCGGGTTGTGTGCACGCCGAATAAGGTCGAGAAGCCTTGTTATATCAGGGATTCCGACCTTTTTTGTGATGAAATGTCGAAACTTGCCCTACAGGTGCCGGCAATGGCGGGCGCAAGCCCTCCTTTTCCGGCTCCAATGCGACGCGGTCGCGTTTCAGCCGAAAAATATGCCGCAGATTTTCATATGAAGCCTTCTTGCCGGCGATTCCCAGTTCATCTGCTGGATCGGTGCACGGGGAGAGATAGGCAAAATGGTCGAAACGGGTCTATTTCTTCCATGAAAGAGTCGATGGGACTCTTCGCAATGGCGAACGGTTCGGGTATAATCCGGAGGAATGCGAGAGCAGGAGGAGACTATGCAGAGAAAAAAGGTGGAACTGAAGGACGGCTGGAGGTTTGCCCTTTGTGACACAGTGCCCGATGAGCAGGCCTATGGCCCCGTGACCCTTCCGCACGACTGGATTGTGACGCGCACCGTCACCCCGGACGCGCCGCTGACA
>JAFUZB010000135.1 GCA_017476845.1 Clostridia bacterium | reverse complement strand
CTTGAGAAAAAAAGCTTCATTGCGCATTCTCAGATCTACCGAGACGACAAAATGCACATTAGTTTTGTCCCTGGCGTCAATGCTTTTTCGGACAATAGAAGCCTCTGTGATTTCAGCAGGTGGAATGCGAAGCTTTCTGGAGAGAAGAGACAGAAGAGACTCCTGCGTATAGTCCAGCGGGAGGGAGAGATTGGCCAGTCGAAGCATAGTATTCCTCGCGATTTGTCATATTGTGTGGTAGGTCATGCTTCAAAGAGGTGAGGCACTGTCCTCAGTATGCCATCTGAGCGCCTCGGGATCGACAAAGGCCTCGGGCGGATAATCCACCCTGTGCAATTCGAGACCCTGCGGGGGCGCGGTCGGGCCGAGCTGCAGGCGATCTCCGGTCTGTATCGCACGAGTAAAGGATTGGGTATCCAACCTGTGATGACCAATATCAATCAGCGTGCCTGCGATAATACGCACCATGTTATAGAGGAAGGCATTGCCATGAATGTGCAGTTCAATGAGGTTTCCCGTTTGTGTTAGGCTGGCCTCATCGATGGTGCGCTGCGTTGTCTTCGCGGTGCCGCCTGCTGCCTGAAAGGCGGAAAAATCGTGGGTGCCAAGGAGTAAAGTAAGTGCAGTCTGCATGGCATCCAGGTCAAGCGCTACCGGCACATGTACGCTGCGAAGGCGCCAAAGGGCAGAGGCGTGGGGCTGGTTGATGACCCGGTAGATATACGTTTTCCCGCAGCTGAGAAAGCGGGCATGAAAAGCAGGCGGGACTTCACGTCCTGCCTGAATACGGATATCGCCCGGAAGCATGGTATTGAGAACAAAAGGAAACTTCTCCGGCGGAATGGAGGTGTCGGAATCAAAATGCAGGCACTGTCCCATGGCATGCACGCCGGCGTCTGTACGACTGGCACCGGTGACACGAATCGGCGTATGGCAGACCTGAGAGAGGGTATCCTCAATGACTTCCTGTACAGAAAGGCCGTTGATCTGCCGCTGCCAGCCTACATAGGCAGTCCCATCATACTCGCAGGTGAGCAGAATCCGCTTCACAGGATCAGTCCTTTCGGCACAAAACGATTGAGCAGGATGATGCATACGATCACAAGGGCCATCACAATCAGAGAAAGGATATCCGCGCGTGTGATTTTCAGCACGCGCAGCCGGGTTCTGTTTTCGCCGCCATGATAGCATCTCGCCTCCATGGCCATGGCAAGGTCACCGGCACGCCGGAAGGCACTGACGAAGAGCGGAACCAGTAGCGGAACCATTGCTTTGGCTCGTGCAAGCAGATTGCCGGATTCAAAGTCCGCACCTCTGGCTTTCTGCGCTTTCATGATCTTGTCTGTTTCCTCCAGGAGGGTGGGAATAAAGCGCAGTGCAATGGACATCATCATGGCAAGCTCGTGCGCAGGAAAGTGAATGACACGCAGCGGAGAAAGAAGCAGTTCCAATCCGTCCGAGAGTGCAATCGGACTGGTGGTGAGTGTCAGAAGTGAGGTGGATACCACAAGAAACACCAGGCGGAGACTGTAATGGATGGACTGCCTGAGGCCCTCCTGACTGACCGAAACAAAGCTGATATGGAACAGCTCAGTTCCGGGGGTAAAGAAGAGGTTCAGAAGGAAGGTGAGAATCAGGATAAACCGGAGTGGTTTCAGTCCTTTCATCAGCATCTTGAAGGGCACATGGGAGAGCTTGGCGGTAAAAAAGACGAAGAGAAGGATCAGCGCATAGCCTACCAAAGTCTGCGTCAGAAACACCGCAACGAT
>JAFUZB010000134.1 GCA_017476845.1 Clostridia bacterium | reverse complement strand
GGGCTGGAACACAGATACCCTGCTCACGCAGGCCGAACAGGGCGCGCGGGATGCCGGCGCCCAAACCGAACGCTTTGACCTGTTCCGCATGGAAAAACACACCGGCTGCATCTCGTGCTTTGGCTGCAAGAAGGAGAAAAACAAGGGCCACTGCATCTGCAAGGATGCCCTGACCCCGGTCCTTGACGCCATCCGTACATCGGACGGCCTCATCATCGGCTCCCCCAATTACCTTGGGAACCTGACCGCCTCCTTCCGCGCCCTCTACGAGCGCCTGATCTTTCAGAACCTGACCTACAACCGTGAAAACTATTGCTGCAATGCGCATCCCGTCCCGGTCCTCCTCATCATGACGAGCAATGCGCCAGACACGGCCTACCAGGGGCTCATGGATACCTATCAGCAGACGCTGAACAGCTTTGTCGGCCCCACGCAGGTCCTTGTCAGCGGCGACACCCTGCAGCTGCGGGACTACACCAAGACCGACTGGCCCTGGACCCTGTTTGATCCCGCCGAAAAGCAGTCCCGCCACGAGACGGTCTTCCCGGAGGAGATGAAGCGGGCCTATGCCCTGGGAAAGGGTCTGATCGCATGACGGACGAAAAAAAGCCCACGTCCGGGCCCGCGGGCGAAGCAAAGACCGCCCTCTTTGAGACGGTGGCCGTCCCGCGTGCCCTGACCCGCATGGCCATCCCCACCATCATCAGCCAGCTCATCACCCTCATCTACAACATGGCCGACACCTGGTTTATCGGCCGCACCAACAACCCCTACATGGTCGCTGCCTCCTCGCTGGTACTGACCGTATTCCTCATGGCGGGCGCCCTGGGCAATCTCTTCGGTGTCGGCGGCGGAAGCCTTGTGGTGCGGCTCCTTGGCCGCAAGGAGGAGGGGGAAGCGCGAAGGGTGGCCTCCTGGACACTTTGCTGTGCTGCTTTCGCAGCACTTCTCTTCTCTCTTGTCTGTCTTCTCTTCATGGATCCCCTGCTTCGCCTGCTCGGCGCAAGCGACCGGACCATCGGCTATGCCAGGCAGTACCTGATCTTCGTGGTGGTCATCGGTGGCATCGCCAATGTCTTGGACACGACCATGTCCTTCATGCTCCGAAACGCCGGTTATGCCCGCGAGGCGGCCTTCGGCCTGAGCATGGGCGGGGTGCTGAACATCGCCCTGGATCCCCTGTTCATGTTCGTCCTTCTTCCCGACGGCTACCAGGTCATGGGTGCTGGGCTGGCCACCATGCTCTCCAATGTGGCCTCCCTCCTCTACTTTGTCTTCATGTACCGGAAGGTGAAGTCCGCCTCTGTCCTGGAGATCCCGAGGCGAATCGAGAAGATCCTCTCCGCCTCCCGAAGGAACATCTTTTCCATCGGCGTGCCCGCGGCCCTGAGCGTCTTCCTCTTTGACCTGACCAACATTGTCATCAACCGCCTCTCCGCATCCCACGGGGACCTGGAGCTGGCCGCCATCGGCATCGTGCAGAAGGTCGAGCGCTTCCCGCTCAACATCGGCATCGGCATCTGTCTTGGCATGATCCCGCTCATCGCCTACAACTATGCTGCAGGCAATCACGCCCGCATGAAGGCCTTCTTCACCGCCGCAAGGGTTGCGGGACTGGCCGTATCTGCGGTGAGCGTCCTGCTCTACTACGCGTTCGCCCCGCGTCTTATCTCTGCCTTTATCGCGGATGAAACGACCGTGGAGCTTGGCACGGCATTTCTTCGCGCGAGATGCTTTGCCACCCCCTTCATGTTCCTCTCCTTCAACATGGTCAACTTCATGCAGGCGGTCGACCGCGGAAAGGAATCTTTCTATCTCGCGGCCATCCGCCAGCTCGCCCTCAATATTCCCCTGCTCTTTGTCATGAACCACTTTTTCGGGATGACCGGCATTGTCTGGACGCAGGCCGTCGCCGACATCCTCAACGTCATCATTTCCTACATCATCTATGCGCGCGTCATTCGCAATATCTATCCCCAAAAAACATAAGGAGGCACATTGCATGCAGACAAGCAAGCTTTCAGAGCGCACGCTCGGAAAAACCGGGAGAAAGGTATCCGAAATCGGTCTTGGTACCTGGCAGCTGGGCACCAAGTGGGGCGATCCCTTTAACCGCGAGGAAGCCCTGCGCATTCTTCGCGCCGCCGACGAAAGCGGCATCACCTTCATTGATACCGCCGACGTCTACAACAGCGGAAAGAGCGAGGAGACCATCGGGGAATACATTGCCTCCCGCCCGGACCACTTCTTTGTCACCACCAAGTGTGGAAGGCGCTTAAGTCCCCACACGGCCGACATGTACACCCCGGAGGCCGTCGCTGGCTTTATTGAGGACAGCCTCAGGCGCATGCGTCTTGAAAAGCTGGACCTGATCCTGCTCCACTGCCCGCCCACCCCGGTCTATGCGCGCGACGACATCTTCTCCGAGTTGGAAAGGCAGAAGAAAATGGGCAAGATTGCCGCTTTCGGTGTGAGCATCGAGAAGGTGGAGGAGGGCATCCGAGCCATGGACTACGACATCGCGGCCATGGAGGTCATCTTCAACATGTTCCGCTTAAAACCCCTCGACACCCTCTTCCCCATGGCGAAGGAGAAAAACGTCGGCATCATTGCGCGCGTCCCGCTGGCAAGCGGTCTTTTGACCGGAAAGTACACCAAGGATACGGTCTTTGGTCCCAAGGACCACCGCTCCTACAACCGGGAGGGCGCCTCCTTTGACAAGGGCGAGACCTTCTCCGGCGTGCCCTATGATCTGGGGCTTCAGGCAGCGGACGAAATCAAGCGCGCCCTGGGCACGGAGGATCTCGCGCCCCTTGCGATCCGCTGGGTGCTCATGCATGAAGCGGTCAGTGTCGTCATCCCCGGGGCAAGCCGCGCCTCCCAGGTCGCCGACAATGTCCGCGCCGCCCTTCTCCCGCCCCTTTCGGAGGAGCAGATGGCGAAGGTTGCCGCCATCTATGATGATCTCCTTCGCGATGTCATTCATCCGCAGTGGTAATGCAGGCCCTTTGCGGGCTCCTTTGGCGCACGGCGCATTGACGCTGTGCGCTTTCCATTGTAAAATAAATCCAGCTACAGCATGTGCTGGGAAAGCCGAGGAGGAATGAAATATGCTTTATGAAAATATGATCTGGCTTGGATCAAGCGACAAGGCCGTGTGCCTGCTTCCGGAGATGGCCAACCGCCACGGACTCATCACCGGTGCCACCGGCACCGGAAAAACCGTCACCTTGCAGGTGCTCACCGAGGGCTTCTCCTCCATGGGCGTCCCGGTCTTTCTGGCCGACATCAAGGGCGACCTGAGCGGCCTTGTCAAGATGGGAGAAAACTCCGACAAGATTTCCTCCCGCCTCTCCCAGTGCGGTGTGCCCGGATTCCAGTTCCGCTCCTTCCCTGTTGTGTTCTGGGATGTGTACGGTGAGGCCGGACATCCGGTGCGTGCCACCGTCTCCCAGATGGGCCCGGTGCTGCTCAGCCGCATGCTGGGACTCAATGACACCCAGGCTGGTGTCCTCAATATCGTCTTCCGCATTGCAGACCGGGAGAACATGCTCCTTCTGGACATCAAGGACCTGAAGGCCATGCTCAAGTATGTCGGCGAGCACGCCAAGGACTATACCCTGGAATACGGCAATGTCTCCGCAGCCTCCGTCGGCGCCATCCAGCGCGCCGTGGCCGTGCTGGAGGACCAGGGCGGTGACCGCTTCTTCGGTGAGCCCGCGCTGAACATGGAGGACTGGATGCAGACCGATGAGGACGGGCGCGGCAACATCAACGTACTCGCCGCCGACCGTCTCTTCCGCAATCCGACCATGTACTCCACCTTCATGCTCTGGCTGCTCTCCGAGCTCTACGAGCGCCTACCCGAGGCCGGCGACCTGGAAAAGCCGCGCATGGTCTTCTTCTTTGACGAAGCACACCTGCTCTTCAACGGCTGCTCCAAGTCCCTGCTGGAGAAGATCGAACAGGTGGTCCGTCTCATCCGCTCCAAGGGAGTCGGCATCTTCTTTGTCTCCCAGGCGCCCACCGATATTCCCATGACCATCCTCGGCCAGCTCGGCAACCGCATTCAGCATGCCCTGCGCGCCTATACGCCTCTGGACCAGAAGGCCGTGAAGGTGGCCGCACAGACCTTCCGCGCCAATCCCACCTTTGACACCGAGGAG
>JAFUZB010000133.1 GCA_017476845.1 Clostridia bacterium | reverse complement strand
TTGCGCCTTTTCTCCCGCTTGCAGCCCCTTCCCTTACGTGCTACACTCCCCATGCATCAGGAGGAATCAGGTCATGGAACAGATGAGTATGTTTGACACGGGCTCTGAGCAGAACGCCAGGGAGGATACGACCCTCTCCCCACTCGCCAGCCGCCTTCGGCCCGAAACCCTTGAGGAGTACTGCGGGCAGGAGCACATCATCGGGAAGGGGCATATCCTCAGGGATCAGCTTGAGCGCGGTCAGGTTTCCTCCATGATTTTCTGGGGACCGCCGGGCGTTGGAAAAACCACCCTCGCGCGCATTATCGCCAGGAAGGCCCATGCCGCCTTTGTGGAGTTCAGTGCCGTCACCTCCGGGATCCGCGAGGTCAAGGAGGTCATGGCGCGTGCCGAGGAAAACCGCCTTATGGGCCAGAAGACCATTCTGTTTGCCGATGAGATTCACCGCTTCAACAAGGCCCAGCAGGACGCCTTTCTCCCCTACGTGGAGCGCGGCTCCATCATCCTCATCGGGGCAACCACCGAGAACCCGTCCTTTGAGATCAACTCGGCGCTTCTCTCCAGGTGCCGGGTGTTCATCCTCAAGCCCTTGAGCGAAGAGGATCTCCTCCACCTGCTCCGCCATGCCCTTACCAGTCCCAAGGGCTTTGGCAATATGGCCGTGTCGGTCACCGACAGCCAGCTTCAGCAGATGGCCAGGTTTTCCGCGGGGGACGCACGCGGGGCACTCAATACCCTGGAAATCTGTGTGCTCAACGGAAAGCTGGACGGTCAGGGCATCATCCATGTGGAGGACACGACCCTTGCCGATGCCATGAACCGCCGCTCGCTTCTCTATGACCGCAACGGCGAAGAGCACTACAACATGATCTCCGCCCTGCACAAGTCCATGCGCAATTCCGACCCGGATGCCGCTGTCTACTGGTGCATGCGCATGCTCGACGGCGGAGAGGACCCGCTGTACATCGCGCGCCGTCTCGTCCGCTTCGCCTCCGAGGATATCGGCATGGCCGATTCCCATGCCCTCCCCCTGGCCATCTCCGTCTTTGAGGCCTGCCATAAGCTTGGCGTACCCGAGTGCGATGTGCATCTCACCCATGCCGTCGTCTATCTCTCCATGGCTCCCAAGTCCAACGCCCTGTATGTGGCCTGCGAGCGGGCAAAGCAGGATATCCGTACGCGCCCGGCCGATCCCGTCCCCCTGCAGATCCGCAATGCCCCGACCCAGCTCATGAAGAACGCAGACTACGGCAAGGGCTATGAGTATGCCCATGACACCGAGGAGAAGCTCACCCGCATGGTCTGCCTCCCGGACGCACTTGCCGGCACGCGCTACTATGAGCCCGGTGTGATGGGCGAAGAGAAAGCCGTCCGCGAAAGGCTGGATGACATCCTCGCCTGGAAGGCTCGGACGGAAACCCCATGACGCCTCGCCGCTTCAAGAGAAGCGGCCTGTTTTAGTCGGGCTTAAACGTTTAAGTTTTTTGGGACCAAAGCGCCTCCGGGATTATCCCAGAGCACGCTCGCAGCACAGCCAGTGGACATCATACTTGTCCGCCTCCCCAATGACGCGGAAGCCGCAGTGAAGATAGGTACGGTACGCGGGAAGGTTTCCCGGACTCACCAGAAGGCGGACATAGGCATAGCCTTCCCTGCGAAGACATTCCAGTGTCCCCGCGACCAGCTTTCCCGCCAGATGCTCTCCCTGCCTGTCCGGACGAATACAGACACGCGAGATCTCAACGGAGGCCGCCGTGCGGTCACAGGGGACAAGGTCTTTGACCTCATCCGCCTCCGTCGCGCAGGCGCCCAGTATCTTGCCGTCCTCCTCCAGGCAAAAGAGGGCTGAGGCAGCGATATCCGCGAGGATGTCCGCATCCGCCGGATAATACTCCGTCCAGGTACTGCCCGCGTTCAGCTTTCCCTTGACCTCCCGGTAGAGTGCGCAGAGGATGTCTCCCTCCTCTGCTCTTGCCCTACGCACCTGCATAGCCGCTCTCCTCCTC
>JAFUZB010000132.1 GCA_017476845.1 Clostridia bacterium | reverse complement strand
CGACTTCAGATCGTTGATGAGTTCTTGACGCTCTTCATTTGTGCTCATACAGTTTCCTACCTTTTATATATTGGAATGTACAAGCATATGATACATTACATTAAATCGCCTGTAAATACCAAGAATTTATTAGTACACCCACCAATCCGGTGATCGTCTATCTGCATGGCGGACCGGCTGCACCGGATACGATGGTTATGTACACTTTTGCCGACCAACTGATGGACAGCTTTACCTTCGTGGGATGGGACCAGCGGGGTGCGGGAAGAACGTATTACCGAAACCGCGCTTCAGATCCGAACAACCGGACGGCAACCTTTGCATCGGCGCTTTCGGACCTGGACGAGCTCGTAGATTACGTGCGGGAGCGGTTTGGGAAGGAAAAGATCATCCTCATGGGCCACTCTTACGGCACCATCCTCGGAAGTCAGTATGTGCTCGCCCATCCGGAAAAGGTAGCCGACTATATTGCTGTCGGCCAGGTGGTCTCCACCCCTGACGGTGATCTCCTGAGCTACCAGGATGCCCTGGAGAAAGCACGGCTCGCCGGGGATGATACGAGGGATATGGAAGAGGCATGCGAGACTTTCATAGCCGATAGGACGCTTTGGAACATGCTCCAGCTGAGACAGTATGTCTCACCCTATCACCGGGCGGCAAAGGAAGCCAATACGCTCTGGCAGGGCATCAGCTCACCCTACTTTGGCATCGACGATTTCAGATGGTTTCTGATGCAGGCGTTTGATGTGGATGCCTATCTGTCCCTGAATCAGCAGTTGTTCGATGCGATCATGACGTATCGCGCCATGGACAAGGGGCTTTCGTATGAGGTGCCGGTCTACTTTATCTCAGGAGCGGAGGACTGGATCTGCCCGGTGGAACTGATAGAGACGTATATGGAGCGTATCTCTGCGCCAGAGAAATCCCTGTCACTCATCCCGGAAAGCGGACATGCACCGCAGACGGATAGTCCGGAAGACTTCGTGCAGGTCGTACGGGAAGTGCTGAAGTGATAAAGACTATCAGCGGAAAATGCCCGGATGGAGTCCATGTCGCGGCAGAACTTTGCTGTACAGTCGGTCAGTCAGGTACTGATGATACTTCTCAGGTTGTCTGCCTTTTTGGGTCAGCAAAGTGGAATTGATCAAACAGTGCACTATACTTCGTCTGCGTTTTTCTTCCATGCGAACCTGTCAACAATATGCTTCGCCTGAGGGACCCGTTGTGAAAAACGAGTCCCCAGAAGACAATCATTTCTTCCTCAACACTTTTGCGACTGCTATGACAACTCCGTATGTAACGCCTGCAATCGGCCACACAATCCATGTTTTTGCCCAAGCATCTGTCAGAAAACTCACTGCAAGATAAATGGCAGTAGCTAATCCCCAATAGATCTCGGCAATAGGAGCACATTTCTGATTCAGCTGTTTTTGCTCTGCAGAATAATCTCCCTCCTGGAGCAGAATCTGATAGCCGCCCCAAACCATACATGTCCGTACGATCAGAAATACACCCATCGCTACAATCACCAGCAATATAGCTACAGATATAGACATGGCAACATTATTCTCACCAAATGCAAGCAACGAAACGAAAATCGGAATTGCCGAAACTACACACAGCAAAATGCCGGTAACCAACTGCGTAGAAAAGGTATGGCGATATCTTTCCTTCCGTGCTCTGACCATGCCGTCCACGCCGTACTCTGTATCGATTTCTTCCTTTTCCAGATACTCAAATCGATTGCCATGAAGTCCGGTCGAAATAAAGAGCGCTACGGCTATGCCGATGAGTATCAGCAGAACAATCAGACCGATCCCGGTAACGGACGCTTCCGAGAGCGCAATCAGCGATCCGGCCTGAAGGCTTGCAAGGACGATAAGGAGTACGGGTGACAGTATACACATCATGACTCCTATGGAGACTTTCCCGGATGCATTGTCCCTGTAGGTGAGGAAGGATGTCGCTTCCTCCATGGAAACCGATGTTGCACTTCCGGCATGACTCTCCGCAATCAGCTCTTCAGGCAGCGTATCCATTGTGTCTTTCAAAAGATAGTCCGTACTCACACCGAAAATATCCGACATGACCAAGATGTGGTTCATATCAGGAACTGACTGTGCGCTTTCCCATTTGGATATGGATTGGCGGCTTACATCCAGTTTCTCTGCCAGTTCTTCCTGTGACCAGCCGTTCTTTTTTCTGAGTTCAATGATTTTGTCTGCAAGTATCATGTGATCCTCCTTCGTTTGGTTTTGCGTCTTAACTATAGCAAAATCAACGGTTGCAGACTATCAACCAGGCTTGGAAATCTGTCAACTGCCGGTTGCAGCATGCCCTTGGTAGGGCGTTTATTTACGCTTACTATTTCTCATCCACGTCTGTATCTTCACTCAGCTTCGTCTCAATCTCTTCAGGCGTAGGAAGAAGATTTGACAGCTCATACTCTGATATTCCTATAGGCTCTTTCGAAGTTCCCACAGCATATTTTGCGAGAACATTATTCTTGCTCTTGCAAATAATGAGACCAATGGTCTTGTTGTCTCCTTCTCTCCGAATCAGATCGTCCACAATCGCAACATATGTAGCCGTCTGGCCTATATCCCTAGAATTAAACGCTTTAACCTTAACTTCCACAACCACATAACAATGAAGCCAGAGATGATAAAACAAAAGATCAATTCTCTCCTCGGTACCACCTATAGGTAGAGGATACTCTTTTCCGATAAAGGCGAATCCCTTGCCAAACTCAAGGAGAAGCTTTATTACATTGTCCACGAGGGCTTCCTTTAGCTGTTTTTCATCATAATCCTCCTGAATGGTCAGAAAGTCGAAATTATATGGATCCTTTGTCATTTCCTGTGCAAGATCGCTTTGGGGGGCGGGAAGGGAATACGCAAAATTAGTAATAGCTTTCCCTTGGCGTTCATAAAGATCGGTGTCGAGAAAATTCTCAAGTACGGCCCTTGACCAATTATTATGTATCGTCTTCTTCACAAAGAATACAGCCTTTTCATAGTCGTCTTTACAGCGATCAATAATCAGCCTATGATGACCCCATGGAACAGCAAATAAATCCTCCTGCTGCAAATCTCCCACAAGTTGTGGGAGATTTGACGATGACGAATTTCCCACAACTTGTGGGAGATTTGTTCCTGCGTACAGAGTGTAGAATTTTGCCATGTAGCGTAAATTCGTGCTTGCAAAGCCCTTGATACCGGGGTTTGAACTCTTTAGATCCCGGCTCAGCGATGAATAAAACTTGGTGCCATACTGTTTTTCAGCTTCGCGCTCAACAATTTCCTGGCCCAACGTCCAGTAAAACGAAATCAGTTCTCTGTTTACAGAAACTGCCGCTTTAATCTGGCATTGTCTATATCGCAAGCTGATTGACTCAACCCAATTCTTATAATCCTCAGACAGAACGAGGATCTGACCAATATCATTGTTTGCCATTGTATGTTACCGCTTGCAGATTCAATTGCAGCTGCCACACCGCCAGCATAGATTCTTTCAGTAGGATTAAGCGATGTGTCACTAACGTATATACTGTTATTATCAGATTTCGATCAAATATTCTGAGAAAAATCTTAAAATCGTGCGATTTTTCTAGATTTTCTCGTGTACATCGATTAAAATGGTCTTAGAAAGGTGATGATCCCATGCAAGTAACTGCTACCGAATTCAAAGTCAACCTTGGAAAATACCTGGAAATGGTTCTCGCTGAGGACATCTGGATCACAAAGAACGGAAAAACCGTGGCCAAGCTGATCAATCCGAACGTGTCCGCTGTTGATTCTATTTCCGGCATCCTCTCCGGTAAGGTTCCCGCTGACCTTGATCGGCACTCGCTCAGGGAAGAAAGGCTTGGAAGATATGCGAGTGATGATTGACACAAATATCTTCCTGGATGTGCTTATCCACAGGGATGAGTTTTACAACAACTCCAAAGCTGTACTGTCCCTTTGCGAAGAGCGCACGATTCAGGGTTTTACCTCTGCCTCTGCCATTACGGACATTTTCTACATCACTCGCAAGGCACTCGGTAGCGTGGAGGAAACCTACAAAGTCATTAGCTCCATCCTGAACATTGTTCGTGTCCTAACTGTTACGAATGATGATGTTTTGAATGCCTTCCAGGTCAAAGCAAAGGATTTTGAAGACTGCCTGATGGCAACCTGCGCATTATCCAACAAATGCGACGGCATCGTAACAAGGAATAAAAAAGACTTCCTGTCCTTTGGTGTGACCCTGTTTTCGCCAGAAGAACTGCTTCAGTTCATCGAGGAAGCATGAGCGATCTCCACAGCTAGCCACTATACAGATTGCTTTTCTTCAGTCATCTTTCATTTTTGGTATTTGGTCAGTTCTGAACCTTGCCAGCATGTTCACCATGCACGATATACACGGGGGTCATGATCAAAGTGCATAAGAGAAGAAGTCCATCCATCTGGCGTAAGCGATCTTCTTGTGCTCTGCCGTATACCGTGGTTTTCACTTCTCAGGTGAAGATGGTGTTGTTGTGCACCGTGGCATGATTCACCTAATTTTCCGGTAGACTTTGTCTGTGTCAAAGTGTCCGGGGCGGGATAGCATGCCCCGATCTGATTACTCCTGCAGTACATCATAGGCAGGGAAGAGTAAATGACCGTCCACGCGTATGCCCTCCGGTATGTTGCTCTCCTTGCCAAGCATTTCCATGCACAGAGCGGCCAGCGTATGTGCCAGATGCTCAGGGCTTCTGGCAACCGTGCCCGCCATGCGATGACTTGAGATCAGCTCTTTGGCCAGCAGTGTCCCGTCCACGCCATAGACCGGGATAGCAGGTGCACCGGGAAGATCAGAGTTGTAGCCGACATGGGTAAGTGCGTTGACGGCGCCATTGGCCATATCATCGTTTCCGCAAAGCACAAGCTCAATCATCTGTCCCGAGGACGGGGAAAAGGTCGTGAGAAGCTCGGAGAGTGTGTTTCGTCCAAACTCAGCTGACCACATGCACTCGGGGTCCGCATAGACGGCAGGGTGATCACTGTCCGGACCAAAGAGAGCCGGATAGCCACTTGTTGTGAGTATCCGGTCTGCTTCCTGGATGGCGTACAATGCGCGGTCACTTGCGTCGGAATCGTAGGGGTCCCCCTGGAGCACCACGGCGGAGATGTACCCGTCTCCATTCAGGTCGCATGCTGCATAGTGCGCTGCAAGATAGGCCCCTGCGGCCGTGCCCTGGCTTTTCCCGATATCCGCCTGGTCATGATGAACGTACCATACGTTGTCATATTGCGAAAGAAAGTCTCGGATACCGTCCACGCTGGGGCCGATCTGTCTTCCAAAAAAGATCACGGGGATACCTGCAGCGATAGGGGCCTCCATCACGGCACGGGCCGCGGAGAGGGAGGCGTATTCACAGGTTTGGATGCATATGATGGACGGTGCCGCAGCAACTGCGGCCTCGGCCAGATCGATCTGCGCCCACTGGCTGAGCGCAGCGTTTTCATGTACAAGACTTATCCCGGACGTGGAGAACGCGTCCTCCAGTGCGAGACGTGTCTGTGCGCAGAAGGGGTCGGATAGGTCGGCCCACAGAATATGTACGGTGTCAGCACAGGCACTTTGACAGAAGAGGAGCAGGATGAGAAGAAAGAGAGTGGTGCGTTGCAAGCTTGATCCCTCCATAGATCCGATATGCGGATCGAATGATGATAAAGCTTATACTACACACTTTGAAATAATTGCGCAATAAGTTTTTGTGTGGAATTATAGAAATACAACAAATGATGTATTTCTCACGCGAT
>JAFUZB010000131.1 GCA_017476845.1 Clostridia bacterium | reverse complement strand
GCTGATCTGCGACGAACCGACGACAGCCCTTGACGTGACGGTGCAGGCCAAGATTATTGACCTGATCAACCATATCAAGGAAGAGCGCGGGCTCTCTGTCATCTTCATCACCCATGACCTGGGCGTCGTCGCCAATATGGCCGACCGCGTCAATGTCATGTATGCAGGCAAGATTGTGGAGGCTGGCACGGCCGAGGAAATCTTCTTTACACCCGTGCATCCCTACACTTGGGCCCTTCTGGAGTCCATGCCGGATCTGCAGACCAAGGGCAGACTGCAGGCGATTCCCGGTGCACCGCCCAACATGATTGCGCCGCCTCCCGGGGATGCCTTTGCACCGCGCTCCAGCTACGCACTGAAGATCGATTACGAGAAGGAACCGCCGGTGTTCCGTTTGACCGATACCCATGTGGCTTCGACCTGGCTTCTGCATCCGAAGGCGCCGAAGCTTGAGATGCCCGATACCCTGAAAGCACGCATTGAACGCATGAAGAAGGAGGCAGAGAAATATGGCGGATAACGAAAGTCTCCTTCGCGTTGAGCATCTTTGCCAGACCTTTGCCACCGGGCACGGCAAGAAACGCAGGGTCGTGCATGCCGTGGACGACGTGAGCTTTGAGGTGTTTCCCGCAGAGACCTTTGGTCTGGTGGGAGAATCGGGCTGCGGCAAAACGACCACCGGACGGACGATCATCCGTCTGTATGAGCCCACCGCGGGCGAGGTCTTCTTTGACGGGAAGGAAATCTCCGGCCCTATGACCAAGG
Source organism: Clostridia bacterium (assembly GCA_017476845.1). GTDB lineage: Bacteria > Bacillota > Clostridia > Christensenellales > Aristaeellaceae > UBA2943. Next base: position 982 of record JAFUZB010000131.1, on the reverse strand, counting down.
AGAAGCGCAAGTTCCTCACCGACAATATCGCGATGATCTTCCAGGATCCCATCGAATCCCTCAATCCCCGTATGACCATTGAGGAGATTGTAGGGGAAGGACTGAAACTCCGCGGTGTGACAGACAAGTCGGAGCGCCACGTGCGCGTGGTGGAAATGCTCCACCGCGTGGGACTGACCGAGGAGCATGCATCACGCTATCCGCACGAGTTTTCCGGCGGACAGCGCCAGCGCATCGGTATTGCACGCGCGATGATCATCCATCCGCGGATGATCATTGCGGATGAACCGGTCTCAGCACTGGATGTGTCGATTCAGGCACAGGTCATCAACCTGCTCAATGACCTGAAGAAAGAGATGGGTCTGACCATTCTCTTCATTGCGCATAACCTCTCCGTGGTCAAGTACTTCTCTGACCGCATCGGGGTCATGTACTATGGAAAGCTTGTTGAGGTCGCAAAGAGTGATGATCTCTATGATCATCCGCTGCATCCCTATACACGCGCCCTGCTCTCTGCCATTCCAGAGCCGAATCCGCTCACGGAGCGGCACCGCGTGCGCATCGACTATGATCCGAAACGGGATCACCAGTGGGGAGACGAGGTACCGGAGATGCGGGAAGTCGCGCCAGGGCATTTCCTCTACGGATCCATCAAGGAGTTTGAAGCGGCGAAGCGGTCGCTTGCATGAGAAAAGCGGGGTTATCCCCGCTTTTCTCATACTTATGACTGTTATGAATTTGCTGAAATGACACGGAATTGCTCAAAATAATGTCATGCGCTATGGTCGGACCACAGGACCTCTTTGATTCCAGACTTACTTTTCTCCGTAGATATCAAGAATAGCCTTTGCAAAGTCCACCAAAGCTTTCCGTAGCTGTTCATTCTCCTTGCTATAGCTATTCTCCGTTTGTTGACTACTATCGTGTCTCTCCACACTCGTACTCAACTGGTTTCTTGCCCTAACTTTTTGATTGTATGCCT
>JAFUZB010000130.1 GCA_017476845.1 Clostridia bacterium | reverse complement strand
CGGCAACGCGGGATATGACTTCTATCTTGCCCTGACATTCCCCATGCAGTCGCAGAGATTCTTCGGCATAGTTCATCGTGTGCGTCCTCCTTACAGTGGCTTGTTACAGGCGAGATTGTAGCAGAAACATGCGCGATGGTTCAAGCACGGTGCATATAGGAAGAGGAGAAAGAAAAGGCGGGTGAACAGAAGAGAATGAAGTTGTTGAGCCTTGCAATTGCACAGGAAAGCGAGTAGCATACACGTGCGGCAGAGCCGTAACCACTGGTATATTGGGAGGAGACAAAACAATGTTCAGCAATTTTTTTACCTGGCTGCTTTCTGTGATTCTGGCATTCAATCTGGGCGCAGGGGTCGCCAGCCGTGAAGCCACCACGGAAGACAACGAACTCAAGCAGAAGGTCCAGGATCATCTGGATGTGATCGTCGATGAGGCCGCAGGGCTCGTGGACGATGTCCTCGATGATGTCCGCCAGAACGAGAAGGTGCAGGAGGCCGAGGCATTCGTAGAGGATGTGAAGGATATCGTGCGCAATACCCTGGATGATATCGATGCGCATTTCGGCACCGAGGATGAAGAAGCGGAGACTGCCGAGGAAGCTGCAGAAGAAGCAGCCGAGGAAGCGGCTGAGGAGACCACCAAGGCGGAATAAGCGAACCCGGAGCGTACCTTGAGGGGAGCTGAGACAGGGCAGGCGCAAGTCTGCCATTTTACGTATGCTGCAGATAAACGAGATACACAAAGAATACCGGACGGGAAGTCTTGTACAGAAGGCATTGGACGGTGTCTCGCTGTCCTTTCGGGAGAATGAGTTTGTCGCGATTCTCGGCCCCAGCGGATCGGGCAAGACGACCCTGCTCAATATTATCGGCGGCCTGGACCGCTATGATACGGGCGAGATGACCATCCGCGGGATTCCCACCAGCCGCTACAGTGACCGCGACTGGGATACCTATAGGAATCATACGATCGGCTTTATCTTCCAAAGCTATAACCTGATCCCCCACCAGACCCTTCTGTCCAATGTCGAGCTGGCCATGACGCTGGCCGGCGTGAGCCGCGAGGAGAGACGGGAGCGTGCCCTGGAGGCCCTGGATCGCGTCGGGCTCCTGGAGCAGGCGCAGAAAAAGCCCTCCCAGCTCTCGGGCGGACAGATGCAGCGTGTCGCGATTGCGCGCGCCCTGGTCAACCGTCCCTCCATCCTGCTGGCCGATGAACCCACCGGTGCCCTGGACAGCGATACCGGGGAGCAGGTGATGGGCCTTCTCAAGGAGGTGGCACAGGATCATTTGGTGATCATGGTGACCCATAACCCGGACCTGGCGGAAAGGTACGCCACCCGGATCGTGCACCTGCGCGACGGGAAGATCACCGAGGATACCGACCCGTATGCACCGGGCGCGGAGGAGGAAAAGGCAGAGGGGACAAAGAAAAAGGCGCGCAAGCCCTCCATGTCCTTTCTGACGGCGCTCTCCCTGTCGGTTTCCAACCTGTTTTCCAAGAAGGCGAGGACGCTGCTTGTGGCCTTTGCGGCGTCCATCGGGATCGTGGGCATTGCCCTGATCCTGTCACTTTCCAACGGCGCGAACGCGTATATCCACCAGATGGAGCGCGACAGCCTCAGCCAGTATCCCATAGAGATTACAAGCTCCGCCTTCTCCATGGAGCAGACCATGCTTGCCTTCGCTCAGCTTAGGCAGCAGGCGGGCGAGGAAACGACGGGGGAGATTCGCGAACAGCAGATGATGGGCGGCATGCTCGCCTCCACCAAGGTCAATGACCTGGCGGCCCTTCGGCGGTTCCTTGAGAGCGGGGACAGCGGGATGGAGGATTACACCCGCGGCATCGACTATCACTACGGGATCAGCCCGCAGATCTACCTGATGGAAAACGACACGTACCGCCAGGTGAACCCGGACCAGACCCTCTCTGCTTTCGGCGTCTCCATGGGGGACGGGCTGACATCGGTGATGTCCGGCATCGGGGTCAACGAGGTGTTTCGCGCCCTGCCCGAGAATGAGGCGCTCTATAAGGACGACTATACCCTGCTTGCGGGCACCTGGCCCGAGAACGATACGGACCTGGTCGTGGTGCTCACGGGCTCGGGCGGCATTCCCGATGTCATGCTCTACAGCATGGGATTGAAGGATGCGGAGAGCCTAAACAATGTGATCGGGAACGTGGTTTCCGGGACGCAGGTGGATACGAGCCTCTCTGCGAGCGGCATCTATGCGCCCGAGGAATTCCTGGGTCTCACCTTCCGTCTGCTCCCGGCCTACGCGCGCTATGCCTATGATGACAAGCTGGAGGTGTGGCTGGACAGCGCGGGCGATGAGGAGGAGATGATGGCACTTCTTCGGGAGAAGAGCGAGGAAATGCGCATTGTCGGCGTTGTACAGCCTGCCGAGGGCGTGAGCTTCGGTATCCTGGAGATCGGTCTGGAATACCCCGCAGCCCTGCTTCCGCGCCTGATGCGTCAGGCGGAGGGGAGTGAGGTGCTGGCGGCGCAGCGAGCCACGCCGGACACCGATATCCTCACTGGCATCCCCTTTGGCTCGGGTGCCGAACAGTCGGAATTATCCATCAGCGATATGCTGACGCTGCACCCGGAGAATATCGGGGAGGCGGTGAGCATCCGCTGGGACCGCCTGGGCATGTTGGAGACGGAGGATACCCGCCTGACGACGCAGCGCCTGGTGCGGATCATGCGTGAGCTCAGCCGCACGGGAAGCTCGGATACGCTCAAGGGTATTATCCAGGCTGGTTTGCCGCTGCTCACCGAGATCATTGAGATCGACGAGGAGCGCATCCGCGATGTCATCTCCTTTGAGATGGACGAGAGCAGCATGCAGGAGATGTACGCAGCGCGCGCCGCGGCCCGGTCGGCAACACTGGACGGCAATCTGACCAAGTTCGGCTACGCGGATGCGGATACGCCGCTGCGTGTGACGATCTATCCCACCGATTTTGAGAGCAAGAGCGAGGTTATCCGAATCTTGGATACCTACAACGACGTCATGCGGGAAGCGGGGTGGGAGGACAAGGTGATTGCCTACACGGACTATGTGGGCTCCCTCATGTCGTCTGTGACGACCATCATTGATGTCATCACCTATGTGCTCATCGCCTTTGTCGCGGTCTCCCTGGTAGTCAGCTCCATCATGATCGGGATCATCACGTATATCTCGGTGCTTGAGCGGCGCAAGGAGATCGGTATTCTCCGCGCTATGGGTGCCTCCAGGCACAATATCACAGAGGTATTCAATGCAGAGACCTTCATCATTGGCATTCTGGCCGGTGCCTTCGGTGTCGGGCTGACGCTGCTGCTGCAGATCCCGATCAACCGGATCATACGGAGCCTGGCCGACCAGGAGGGTATCCGTGCCTTCCTTCCGCCGGGAGCAGGGATCGTGCTGGTGCTCCTGTGTATTTTCCTGACCTTCATCGGCGGGGCAATTCCCTCCCAGAAGGCGGCAAGACAGGACCCTGTGGCGGCACTGCGAAGCGAGTAACGAATCATGCGGACGGGATGTGGCAAGGCATCCCGCCCTTTTCGTATCCTGCTTATCCCTCCTGGAAGATATCCGCAAGACTTCGCTGTGGAACACCCGCGTTCAGGGCTTCCGCAAGGGCGGCATCGTTTTCCCGGGCACCGGTGTAATCTGCACTGAGAGCGGACTCCCCGCTTTGGGGCGCGCGGTGAAGCCGCAGCCTTTCGCGCGCGATGCGCTCCGAGGCACGCTTGCGCTCGGCCTGCTCCCCGATGCCGGCAAGATCGGTGAGATAGCGCAGTTCCCTGCATTTGCCCGTGTCAACCGCATGGCTGACCACCGTGCGAACCAGGCGAGCAATGCTGTTTTCATCGGGCGAACACGGGTTATCCGTATTTCCGGTCAGATACCGGTACAGCGCTGTGCGCAATTCCCGTGTGATCGCCTCCTCCGGTGTGTCGATGTCTTTTCGGGAAGTACTTTCCTCCCCTTCAGTGGCAGAGCAGAGAGTGAGTTGTAAGGGTTCTGCCATGGACTGCCTCCTTCATATACTGATGCGAAGAGAAGGGTAGCTGTGCGGAAAACGGACGCCAAGTGGAAACTGCCGGAAGAAATCGGAAAGTACTGGAAAGCGAGGGAAATGTGGTACAATCAAGCGGGCAAATTGCCCAGGGAAAGGAAGAAAGCGCATGGCGGGCAGGCAAACAAGCGGAGGACGCGAGATCCCGGTACACGCTGTCACGGCGGATACCGACTATGTCGTATATACCGATGGCGGATGTCTGGTGAATCCAGACGGTCCGGGCGGCATCGGTGTGGTGGTCCATGATCTCAGACACGATGTGACGACGGAATACAGCGCAGCCTATGCATGTACCACCAATAACCGCATGGAGATCCGGGCCGCGATTGTGGGACTGACCTACATTCCCAAGGGGGCCAATGTGCTGCTCTATTCAGACAGCCAGTACCTGGTATGCACGGCCATCGGGCGGTTCAGGGAAACCAGGAATACCGATCTCTGGCCGCTTCTGCATCAGGCGGAGGCAGGAAAGACTGTGCACTATAACTGGGTGCGCGGACATGTGGGCAACCGGGATAATGAGCGGTGTGACGAACTGGCGGGACTGGCCATGCGTACGCTCAATCGGCAGGTCGATGAGGGATACGCGGAGCAGAAAAAGCTCTCCGCGCAGGAAAAGCAGCCCAAGGGACCGGCAACCTCCGGGACACGCAAGGCGACGGCTCAGGTGCCTGCACATCTGGATGTTCCTCCGGATGTGACAAATGTTGATGCCTATGCACAGAAATACCTCGTCAAGCAGGCGTGCGCGCAGGATATCTGCAGGTTTTACCGGAATACCGGGCGTGGCATGGATGCTTATGGCAGGATACATACGGACGGCGTGGACAGCTGGTCCCGCAAGAGCGAAGCGGTGCTGCGGGAAGTGTGCGGCGAGGAGACGCTGCGGATCGCGCGGTCGCATTTCCGCGATGACAGGGAGTATATGACATGCCTTAGATGGCGCTGCCGGGGACTGACGCTCTCCGATGCGATACGGAAGGTGGAAGTCGACCGGGAGATTGCAAGACGCGCTATGCGATAACGCAAGCGCGCGGGTGCACCGATAGAGAAAGGCGGGATTCCGGTTCTCCGGAATCCCGCCTTTGGTTTACTTCTTCTTGTACTGTGCGATCTTTTCCAGGATTTCATCGCACCGCTGTTCACTGATGGCACCGTGTTCCATCTGACTGACCCTTGAGTAGGAAATCTCCAGAATGTCCGCGAGCTGCTTTAGGGTCATCCCCGACAGCATCCGGGCCTCTTTGAGGCGTCTGGCCTGAACGACGCCCGCAGATTCCTCGGAAGCGTCCTGGGCATCCTCCTGGGGAAGGGGCTCCAGAAGACAGGTCCCCTTGTCGCGCGTATCCCCGTACATGAGCCATTTGCGGTGGATGCCGGTGAGCTTCTCTATGCGTTTGCCCAGTGCCATGCGCACAACGGATCTCGGATTGTTTTCAAATTCACGGACATAATCTTCCGTCACGCTGATGGCCGCAGCCAGTTGCGCACGTGAAATGTGATACGTTTCACGCCACTCGGCCAGCCGCTGCCCGGGTGTACTCTGTTCGAAACAGGGGAGGAAAGGATCTCCCTCTCCGGTCTTTGGATATTCCGGTGAAATCGGGAAGGCTTCCACAAACCGCTCCTGGACATGTTCCGGCATGCTGCCCCGTTCATATTTGCTGTATGCCTGCTGGGACACGCCGAGCTCTGTGGCGATCTGTTCCTGTGTCAGCCCCATGATCTGCCGTAATGCGATGATATCCATGCCGCTGTCGTATGCCTCCTGAAATGTTCATGCCTGTATAAAAAAGCGCAAAGAACCCCATACAGTGCTTTTCGGGTGCTGCCGGAAAGCGCTGCTGTATGCCGATTCCCTGTTCCCCTATCATTCCAGTGTGAAGTGTACTGTATATCCTGCGGACAGTTCGCCATATCTAAATGCAGGTATTTTGTTTGGCAAACAGCTCCTGCGTGTCTGATATGGTGGTCTACGAGACCATTGTATGCTTTCCTGATAGGCCTGTCAAACATTTCTTGCACGGCTTGTGCACATTTGTGCCCGGGCGGGTTCTGGGAAAGTAGAGCATAGCTGTATGTGGTTTTCTCTGTGAGATGCCATTTCGAACATTCGTGCCGGCTTTTGCTGTCAGAGGGGCTATCGGGAACGGATGGTTCGATTTGTGCATGACTGTATCCCGCTGCTGCACAGAAAATCGATTCTCGTCATGCACAAAGCAAACGCCAGCAGGGAAAGGGCAAAGCACGGCAACAGCACAGGGCAATTCTTTGCAGGCATGAACATTTCCAGCCCTAGAATCGTTCCATGAATTGCACAGGCTGTGCGCATATGCTATACTGGACGTGACGAAAGGACAGGAGAGTGGCAGAGGCTTTGCAGACAAGTATTTCCAACGCACTGGACCATGCCGGGGATGAGGCAAGACTGGATAAAGAAGCGAAGAAGATTTTCTCCCACCTGTCTATTCTTGCACCGCTGATGCGGATGTGCATTCCGGAGTTTGCCAAGTTTACGGATCAGTACATCATCGATAATTGCTTTGTGGATACACCGCAGATCAGCGCTATGGCGGTAAATCAGGATGAGAATGATTTGCTTGATGGGAATGCGAGGGTTACCCAAATGAACTCCGAGGAGAGTTCCGAAGACGAACGCACCATTTTCTACGATATCCGTTTCACTGCGAAGATTCCTAAAACGGGAAAGTTGGTTCGTCTGATCATCAATGTGGAAATCCAGCGTATTGATAGACTGCGCTATCGGGTTGTGACTCGGGGCATCTACTATGGGGCCCGTATGATTTCTGCTCAATATGGAACAGTTTTTACCCGCCAGGAATACCAGAATATTCAGAAGGTGTACAGTATTTGGATATGCCCGGAAAGTAACAAAAAACAGAATTCAATTACCTCATATCGGATCACTGAAAAATGTATTCTTGGCAAAGCAAGGGAAAATAAGCGAGACTATGACAAGATGGAAATCATAGTCATTACCCTTGATGAGGAAGGATCGAACGCAGACAATCCGCTCATTCGTTTCCTGAATCTTTTGCTTTCCAGCAACCTTCCCTTGGAGAGTAGGAAGAAGGCGTTGAAGGAAGAATACCGAATACAGATGGATGAACAGCTGACAGAGGAGATGAGTGCAATGTGTAATCTGGGAGAAGGAATAGCCATTAGAAACAGAGAGCTGGGAATGGCACAAGGAATGGCGCAAGGAGAAGAAAGATTTAGAGCCTTGGTCGACAGCATGCTCAAAGCCGGACGTATAGATGATCTACAGCGCGTGGTCTCTGACCCGGTTTATCGCGAAGAGCAGTACAAGGATTTTAACATTGGGCAGGAATCCGATTGATCGTACTGAATTCATCCGCCACCAAGATGATAGTTATGCCCGCTCCACTTTGCAGCGAAGCGGGTTTCTCTTTCTTTATGACAACAGAAAACACGCTGGAAAAGAAGTGCAAATCCGGAAAAAGGGACCGCCCTGGAGAGCAGGAAGACAGCGTTGAAGGAAGAATACCGAATACAGATGGATGAACAGCTGACAGAGGAGATGAGTGCAGTGGGTGAGTATGGAAAGGGACTATCGGAGTGCTATAAAGCGAAGGAGGTAGCCCAGGGAATGGAGCAAGGGCTAGAGGAAGGACTAAAGCAAGGATTTGAGCAGGGATTTAAGGAAGGATTTGAGCAGGGACTAAAGCAAGGGGAAGAAAGAATTGCAGCCTTGCTCTCCAGCCTGATGGAAGCCGGACGGATAGAGGATGTGCGGCGCGTGATCGCTGATGTCGCCTATCGGAAAGAACTGTATAAGGCTTTTAACATTGATTGAGTTTCTCCTATCATACTCAATTGATCCATATAACTGATAGCCCCGCCTGCCTTGTTACAGTCAGAGAGCTTATCTTTTCCCTTCTGGCAGCTGAAAACATTGTATAGAGGGTGACTGCGGTAGAGCCGGAAAAACGCACCGAGCTTCAAGCAATCGCTGCATTACTGTAGGCAATATGCACGTTGAGGATGCCACAGACAGCGTATCGCTTGCCAATCAGGAACCCCTTTGCTAGAATGCACATCGAGGTGTTCGGCTATGGATTACGCTCAGATCATTGCACAGGAGAGAGAAAGGCAAGGTCTTTCTCAGGAAGAACTTGCGGCGCTTTTGTCTCTGCCGGTGGCCCGTGTCCAGCAATGGGAGAGCGGGAGCAGTTTGCCGAATTTGCTGCAGGTACCCTTCCTGTGTGCGGCACTGCGCTTGACCTATGAGAGTTTTTTCGGTGTGCCGCCACGCAAGGGAAGGGCACACCGCAGACAGCCGCGAGCAGGTGCCTACCAGATTTCTTATCTCCCTGTGATGTGCAATCATACTATTCGCTACTATCGACTCCGGCAGAAGATGTCCGTAGTCGAGTTTGCTCTTCGCTGTAATGTACCGGTACATACGGTGGAGAAATGGGAGCATGGAAAAGCAATTCCATCTCTGGATATGGTGCCTGTGATCTGCCAGGCACTGCGCATCCGCCTGTGGCAGTTCTTCGAGTAGGCTATTGCCCGCCGTGATAAGGTAGAAGAAGTGCGAAATGCATACAGAAAACCACCGTCCCCTGCAGCCTGATAAACGGCGCCGGGGGCGGTGGTTTTGTCATGCCTTCCAGTCAATATGACAGGTGGCTTTTCCGGTTCTCCCTGTGGCAGTGAGATCGACGGGTCCCTGTGGCTCAATGATGGCGAGCGCTTCGCCATAGTAGGTGTCGGAGCGGTCTGTCAGATAGCCGCGTGCGTTGTAGGAACAGGCATTTCCGAAAGAAAGAAGCTTCCCGCCCGAAACATTGAGGGCGATCGTGTCCATCAGATCCGGCCTGAGTACACCTTCCGTGTCCGTGAGCTGAACGCGGACGTAGATGAGTTCGCCGGGATGTACCTCCGCCTTTTCCGGAACAAGACGCAGCTGGGAGGGGAGCTGTGCACTCACAAGGCTTGTCCTGGCGATCTCCTTGCCGTCCCCGTCATAGATGACGGCAGTGAGCGTGCCGGGTGCATAGGTGACATCAAAGAGTGTGCGGGCATCCTTTGGTATCTGCTTTCTCCCGATTACCTTTCCGTTCAGAAGAAGCACGGCGCTCGCACCGCGGGCGTAAACCTCAACAGTGGTCATTTTGCCTTCATGCTCACCCCAGCTCCAGCTCTCCAGAGCATTGGTCATGCGCCAGGCGGCGGGGGAGTGCTTCTCCCGGGCAAAAGGTACGGGAACGACTGCGATGCGTACCTTAGAGAGGCCGAAGGCAACCTGGGTGTAGGCCATCTGCCCTGTCTCGCGGCCGGTCAGGTCGATCGTCCCTGCGCCTGAGGTGATCCATCCCGGGCCGTGACTGAAGTCCGGAGCGTATGCAGCGTACTCCCACGCTCCGATTCCGGTCTCGCCCAGATGATCCATGCCTGTCCAAACAAAGTCTCCGATGATTGCCGGATGCTCCCTTGCTATGTCCATAAAGGCCACCGCATCGCTGGCAAAGGTCTCACTGCCGAGGATGACGCGGTCGGGATACTTGTTCAGGTCCTTCAGATAGCGGTTAATGCCGTAGTTGTAGCCTGCGACGTCGGTGACAGCGTAGATGCCGCGCGTCTTGACATCGCTTCCGTGCAGGGTGGCACCGAACTTCATGAAGCCGGCACCCAGAAGCCCGGCGACATTGTTGATAAACTCGCTTCCCACGGCTTTTTTGCGGGCTTTGCTGCCCTCTTTTTTTGCGTTTTCGGCATTCTTCTTTGCCTTGTCATCCGAGTAGACACCAAAGCCCATGGAGGAAAGAAAGTTGAAAAAGATGTTGACGCCGCAGGTGACCGGACGGTCATCCAAAGCGTGCAGCTCATCCTGCATGGCGCGCGCGAGAGCAATGCCTTTGTCCTGTGCGGTTTCGCTGACTTCGTTGCCCAGGGAATACAGAATGACGGAGGGATGATTCCTGTCCTTGATCACAATGCGCTTTAGGTCATCCTTCCAGTTCTTCTCCACATATCCCGCATAGTCAAACTGCGTCTTGTGGATGTACCACATGTCCACATATTCGTCCATGACCAGCATTCCGAGCTCGTCGCAGGCTGTAAGCAGAGCCTCGGAGCAGGGGTTGTGTGCGGAACGAATGGCATTGTAGCCTGCCTTCTTGAGCAGGGCCACCTTCCTGCGTTCGGCAAAGGGATGCGCGACAGCACCGAGAAGACCGTTGTCGTGGTGAATGCATGCGCCGCGCAGGATGACTCGCTCGCCGTTGATGAGAAGACCACGCTTGGCGTCGCAGGCGATTGTACGTATGCCAAAACGCACAGTCTGCACATCATCATGAAAGGTGAGACGCAGAGTGTATAGGGCGGGATCCTCGGGACTCCAGAGCCTGGCTTCAGGAAGCATAAAGCGAAGCTCGCCTTCTCCTTCCTTGGAGGCAAGTGTGTTTTCTCCGTCCAGGATGTCTGCACGCACACGCCCGGGTGTGCTGGTGGTAAAGGTGACAGAGATTTCGCGATTTTCGGCATCCAGTGTGCGAACAGCGACCGATTCCGGAAGGATGTGCTTTTCCGGAAGACATACGAGCGATACCGGACGGTAGATCCCGGCTCCGGTGTACCACCGGGAGTTGGGCTGATCCTGGTTGTGCGCTATGACGCGGAGGGTGTGATGCCCGGGCTCTACCGGTACGGTGAAGGGAAAATAGCCGTTGGGATGGGCAGCTTCGCGCTTTCCGTCCACGAATACCTCGGCGCGATGGTACACGCCTTCAAAGGCCAGATAGGCATGATCGCCTGGGACATCCAGCTCCCGTACATACTCATAATCCTCCGCGGCGAACCAGCCGATGTTGGTGCCGCCGGGCGAGGTGGCGGTGCGGGGCTCGGAGAGCATGGCATCGTGGGGAAGGGTGATATCCTGCCAGTCGTCGTGCCCCAGATGGGCATAGCGCCAGGCGGTATTCAGGGAAAGCTTCTGCATGGACAGCGCCTCCGTTGCGTTATTCTTGGGGCTTGCGGCCCGATGTGCGAAGGTAAAATGAAAGGGATGCTCAGGGAAAGGATATAAAGAGCCAGCCTTTTCGTCAATGCCAGGATACGCCGAAAAACGGGCAGATTGTGCTGCGAAGCGGGGAAAGAGGGGGAATGTAACCTACAAGGTGTGCGGGATGCTTTGCGCGTTGCCGAGGGGCGATGTGTTATCATGAAAGAGCATCGTGATGATATAGAACGGCGATTTTGGGTCGCACTCACCAAAGTCACCGCTTTCATCAATGAAAACACCGCGGTAATTCATCTGGGAGGTTACTGGCAAAGCATAATGCTTTGCCATCCGGTCCTGTGATTGCGTTTTCAAGGGGTTACTGAACGGTTACAACAAGTCGAAAAACCGAGGGATTCCCGCTATAATAGTAACCGGACATGTGTTCTCCGGAGGTCGGAAAGATGGACGAAAGAAAGCTGCCGATAGGTGTGCAGAGCTTTGAGAAAATCATAGAGAACCATAATGTGTATGTTGATAAAACAGGTTTGATTTATCAGCTTGTGCACACAAACGTCCCCTATTTTCTTAACCGTCCCCGTCGCTTTGGGAAGAGTCTCCTGCTCTCCACAATGAAAGCCTATTGGGAGGGGAAGAAGGAGCTCTTTACGGGACTTAAGATCGAAGCGCTGGAACAGGATAATCCGGATGCCTGGCAGCCCTATCCTGTATTTTACTTCGATTTCAATCGTGACAATTATCAGGGCACCAGAGCCCTGGAGGGAATACTTGAGGATTATCTTGCCGACTGGGAAAGGCGATATGCAATCACACCAACGAAAAGGCAATCTCTGGCAGTTCGCTTTAGAAGGGCAATTGTGGAAGCGGCAAAGCAAACAGGTAAGAAATGCGTTATTCTGGTGGATGAGTCTGACAAACCGCTGCTTGAGACCATGGAGAACGAGAAACTACTCGAGCATAATAAGAAGGTACTCAAAGGATTCTTCAGCACGCTGAAAAGCGAAGACGAACATATCCAATTTATCTTCATTACCGGTGTGACGCAATTCAGCAAAGACAGCATCTTCAGCGACCTTAACCAACTGCGTGATATTTCTATGGTAGAGGATTATGCTGAAATCTGCGGTATTACAGAAGATGAAATGAAAGACACCTTTATGCCAGAGATTGAGGCACTGGCGCAGGAACAGGAACTCACCATCCCGGAATGTCTGCAAAGGCTGAAACAAACCTATGATGGCTACCACTTCCATGAAAAAGGGGAGGGAGTGTATAACCCATATAGCCTATTGACTGCCCTGGCTGATAAAGAGTTCGGAGGGTATTGGTTTGCAACCGGAACTCCGACATTTTTGGTGAGGCGCCTGAAGAAAGCAGGCTTTGATCCGAGAAAATTCACAGATGGTACCCTGTATGCCAATAAGCGTATGCTCACAGATTACCGAGAGGATAATCCTGACTTGGTACCTTTGCTGTATCAGACGGGATACCTGACCATTGCAGAGTTTGATAAGCAGAAGGCATCGTATACATTGGCTTTTCCCAATGAAGAGGTAAAGTATGGGTTTCTGGAAAGCCTCCTGCCGCAGTATGTGAATAATGTTGGCGCTGGATCAGGCAAAGATATCCTTACGTTGACAGATTATATCGAACATGGGAAAACAGATGCCATTCGGGATGTGTTCAGCGCTCTCTTCGCTGGTATTCCCTATCCGACGAATGATGTTCCGTTTGAGCACGACTTTCAATCTGTATTCTATATCACGCTGACGCTGCTTAACCAGTATGTCGACTGTGAGCAACATACAAGCATGGGAAGAATCGACTGTGTGGTCAGGACGTTAAACTATGTCTACCTCTTTGAATTCAAGCGTGATGACAGCGCCGAAGCGGCATTGAAGCAGATTGATGATATGCATTACGCAGATACATATGTAGCAGATCGGCGTAAACTGGTTAAGATTGGTGCAAACTTTGATTCTGAAACTCGTCAGTTGAATGGGTGGAAGGTAGAAGAAGGATAAACAAATATAGACAAGCATTAACCTCCGTCAGTGTGTTACGTGCAGACAGCAGCTCACTTCGGGTTTTTATGGAACCTGCTTAGAAAGTTGTGCCTGGGAGGGATCGCGCAATGAGGATGATTGCAGCGAGGCTCTCGCTTGTATGTGCTTATGCCACAGTGTTTATCATGAGCAGGCGAAAAAAGAGCAGCTAACGCTCAGGGTGATTCGGTGTTCATCAATAGAATCCATCATACACCGCTCGAGATGCCTTGTGTTAAGGGCATCTCTTTTCCTATGGGACAATGATGACCGTGAATGTTATGTCTGGTCTAGTTAACGAGTCCGATTTTAACAAAACACAAAAAATGGACTCGTTAACTCGCAATTTACCTGGCAATCGTCTATAATCACCGTGGGAATTCGCCCGGGAGGTTGCCTATGAAACTTTACTTCCGTGAGCAGTATCTTAAGAAGATTCGCGGGTTTTATCACGATGAAGATCTCATCAAGGTCATTACCGGAGTTCGGAGATGCGGAAAATCGTGCCTGATGCAGATGATTGCGGAGGAACTGCGCAGTCAAGGGATCTGTGAAGATCAGATTGTGTATCTCGATTTGGACCGCCGAGGATACAGAAAGATTAAGACGGCTGATCAGTTGGAGCAACTCATTGAAGATAATAACTGACACTTCCCACCGAAAAAACGGCTCTAATGCTTTATATTTCAAGGGAAGTCACCGTGTCCAATTGTCATAACTTCTCTGTCGAGAGGGGCGAAGATAGGCCTATGCGATGGCATCTAAGTCGCGGGGATCAGCACAT
>JAFUZB010000129.1 GCA_017476845.1 Clostridia bacterium | reverse complement strand
GGAACCATTCCGCTCATGCTGGGCTTCGGGTTCGTCTCCGGAAAGCTCAACCGACGCTTTGCAGCGCCCATGCGCATCATCTCAGCCTGCCTGATTCTTCTCATGGGCATGAACATGCTCACCAACGGCCTCTCCCTGGCCGGCTTCTCCTTCTCCCTGCCCAAGGCCGGTGAAACGGTGCAGGCCCAGGCGGACATCCTGGAGGACGGTGTACAGCTTGTCACCTCCGAGCTTGAATGGCGGGACTATCCCGACATTACCGTGAAGGCCGGTACCCCGGTGCGCTGGACGATTCATGCCCAGGAAGGTAGAATTACGGGCTGTAACAATGAAATGGTCATCCCCGCGCTGGGGCTGCGCATTCCGCTCTCAGAGGGGGACAATGTGGTGGAATTCACCGCCTCCTCGCCCGGTACCATTCCGTACACCTGCTGGATGGGCATGCTCCGGGGAACCATTACCGTAACCGAATAACGTAAGATGATGCGTGAGAAAGGCGGCGAACCATGCAGGACATGAAGACGGTGCTCATCATTGACGATGAGCCCATGATTCTCTCTGCGGTCGCCGCTTTTCTCACGCGCGGCGGTTTCCGCACGCTGACCACAGAGAGCGGCGAGGAAGGCCTGCGGATCTTTTCCATAGAGCACATCGACTGTGTTCTTTTGGATCTCATGCTCCCGGACCTTTCCGGGGAGGAGATCTGCAGACGCATCCGAAAGGTCTCCGATGTGCCGGTCATCATGCTGACCGCCAAGAATCTGGAGGAGGATATCCTGGACGGGTTTGCCCTGGGCGCCGACGACTATATCGTCAAACCCTTCCGTCTCAAGGAGCTGCAGGCCCGGGTGACAGCCGTCCTCCACAGATGGCATCCCGATGGCCGCGAAAGCCTTCTGACCCTGGGGGACCTCACCGTCGATCCTTCGCTTCGAAGCGTGTCGCGCTCGGGCCGTGAGATTCCGCTGACCCCGGTGGAATGGAACCTGTTGGACACCTTCGTGCGCCACCCCAAGAAGATTTTTACCCGCGATGAGCTCATCCTCGCCGCCTTCGGCGAAGCCTATGACGGCTTTGACCGCTCCATCGACACGCACATCAAGAACCTGAGACGCAAGCTGGAGGATGACCCGCGCAATCCCCGCTTCATTCTCACCGTCTACGGACTCGGCTACCGACTGGGAGACAGCTTATGAAAAAACGCAAAAGCCTCCGCTTATATCTTTCGCTGAGCAGCATGGTGCCCATCTTCGTCACCCTGCTGCTCATTGCCTTTTCTGCCAATCCGCTCATCCGCATGCAGTTTGACCGGTATCTTGCCGCGCGCCAGGAGAATACCGCGCAGCGCCTCGCCAGTGCCGTGGCGGGACAGTTCGACGATGCCCATCCCGGCTGGAACCTGGACTATCTGCACGGTTACGGCATGTACGCCCTCAATGAGGGGTATATCATGAAGATACGCGACAGTGCGGGGGACATGGTCTGGGATGCGGAAAACCATGACATGACACTGTGCCACAGCATCATGGCCAGCATGACCGCCCAGACCCAGCAGCAGCACCCGGGACAGCGGGTGGAGACCGTCACGCGCACCTATCCGCTGACTTCGCTTGGCGGAAACGAGATCGGGCAGGTAGAAATCAGCTACGTGACCCCCGATGTCGCCAGCCAATACGACCTCCTCTTCCTCCAGTCCCTCAACCGCATTCTGCTCATTGCCTGTCTTCTGGGCCTGCTCGGGGCCGTGTTTGCCGGTTTTCTCATTGCACGGCGCATCAGTGCGCCCCTGCATGAGGTCACCAGCCTCACCGAGGAGATCGCAGGCGGGAACTATGCCATTCGACTGACCTCGCGCACGGCGATCCAAGAGGTGGATGTGCTCAAACAGTCCGTCAATCTCATGGCAGACAGACTGCAGGCAGACAAGGAAAATGCGCGCCGTCTCACATCCGACGTCGCGCATGAGCTGAGGACACCGCTGTCCAATATGCATTCGTATCTTGAGGCCATGGAGGAGGGCGTATGGGAGCCGACGACGGAGCGCATCGGGGCCTGCCGCAAAGAGGCAGAGCGGATCACCGGATTGGTGGGCCAGCTGGAAACCCTGCACCGCTCCGAGACTGCACTGCAAGCTTCCGCTCCGGAAAGTGTCAATCTCATCCATCTGTGCCAGTCCGTGTCCGATACCTTTTCCCGCCAGATGGAAGCACGCGATGTACACTGCGAGGTTGTCGGAGAAAGCCTCACGCTTCCCGTAGAGAAGGAAAAACTCATTCAGGTCCTCACCAATCTCCTGGGCAACGCCGTCAAATACTCCCCCGACCACGCAGAGATCACCCTGCGTGTAGACCCGGAGGAACAGGGGGCATCCATCTGTGTGGAGGATCACGGGATCGGCATTCCCCCTGCGGATCTTCCGCATATCTTTGAGCGCTTCTACCGAACGGACCTCTCCCGCAGCCGTCAGACCGGCGGCGCCGGGATCGGCCTTTCCATTGTCCAGGCTATTGTGCAATCCCAGGGATGGGAGATCCGGGTGCAAAGTGAGGAAGGGATCGGAAGCACCTTCACCGTGCTGCTCCCAGGCGTCCCCGCCTGAACCGCCGCTTAGCCTGCTGTCTTGGCAATGAGCGTGAGGAGGTCCAGATAAAAGGAGCGCACATCATGTTTTCGCATAAGTCCGCCCTGCGGCCACATGTGATCCCCGTCGATGGTGGGGAGCACATTCCAGATGCCGGGACGGATGCATGCCCGGTTAAGCGGTGTGGAGGGCGCACCCATGGGCGCCATTGCGGACACGGTATTGACCAGTCCGTCATTCTCCCGCCAGCTTTCGTCGATCATCCTTCCCTTCTCCGTATGCCCGCTGTACGCCCCAATCTGATGGGCGCGCAGGACAAAGAGCGGCTCCATCCCGCGCGATGGATGGAACGTCCCGTCTTTGGACGCCTTCGTCTTGCTGCACGGAACAGAGAAATAGCAGACCCCGGGAAGCGTTTCGATGCGCGCATTCATTTCCAGGGCATGGTCAATATGCATATCGTAGTTGGCCCAGTCGCGTGTGTCCCGCCCGTCCATGCGCGGACGGGTACCCAGGGCCATCATGCGCGCCAGCAAGTGACTCCACAGCGGAGCATGGACACGGGAAACATCAAAGTCCGGATCCTCAAAGAGGTCATATGCGGTGGTCCCATTCATCGGGGCAGCCAGGGCAACCAGGCTTACTATGCGTTTCTCCTGTCCTCCAAGAAAGAGGGGCGAGGGGTCTTTCCCTTCCCGTTCCTTGCTGTCACCGTGGGCGAGAAGCTCCGAAAACAGCCGCACCGTCGCTCCTCCGAAGGAGTGACCGAGCAGCACCAGTCGCGTATCATCATTCCACGCCGGAAGGAGCGGACAATCGGAATAGTCCCTGCCAAATCGAGGGTGTCCGTACTCCGCGCTGTGCTTTTCCCCATAGTCCACCCGCCTGCCCGCAATCTGCGCATAGAGCTCGCAGGCACGGTCCCAGGCACTTCCCGTAGGGGCCACCGATGCCGCATAGCAGGAAAAGCCCTGTTCCCTTAAATAGGCCATGAGATCTCCCGAGCGCATGCCCCAGTAGGGCATGGACCGATACTGCCTGTCATAGCTTCCCCAGCCCGACAGACCATGAACGAAAACGAAGCTCAGTTTCTGCATCCTGCATCCCACGCTCCTGTGTCTCCCTGCCATCCGATCTTACGCACGGAGAATGGCGCACCAAACGCTGCCCATTCCCCGACACCTTCGGATGGGATGCCCCATTATACCTGAACTCCCCCGCTATGGCGACAGTAACCCACAAAGCATAACAAGAACGCGAAGAAGGCCCGGGCCGAAGCCCGGGCTCTTCATCAGTTCGTAGGTGCGGGAACCAGAAGTACGGTCACTTCCGCCCCAAGAAGCTCCTGCTGATAGGAGAGGTGCCCTTCACCGAGGGTAAGGGTGAGCGTGGTATACGCTTCGCCGTAGAGAGGATAGAGGGGGTTGGGCGTGCTCAGCACACGGGATGTCCCGGAGAGAAGCGTGGTATACACGGTTTCCTGTTCTTCCTCTCCGCTCCCCGAGATTTCCGTGGCCGTGCCGGGCGCAATCACATAGGTCACATTCATTCCCAGTGTCTGTGCAGGCAGGGTGGTGTCCCCCATG
>JAFUZB010000128.1 GCA_017476845.1 Clostridia bacterium | reverse complement strand
GTCTCCAGAGAAAGAGAGAAGAGGGTATTGAGCAGCGTGCTCTTGCCCGCACCCGACTGGCCAGCCAGGCAGGCAGTTTCCCCGCGCATAGCCTGGCGCACTTCCGCCAAGCCTTCCCCAGTCTTGACCGAGACCGGGATCACGGGCATATCGCTTTGGGCATATTCGCGCTGCAGCTTTTCTGCAAGCGTGGCATCCAAATCGGACTTGGTCACCAGCATACAGAGTTTCATGCCCTGCCGCCTCGCCTGCACCATGAGCCGGTCCATGAGCATGAGATCAGGAGCGGGCTCGGGGCAGAGCACCAGCATGAGCAGGGAGATGTTCGCCACCGGCGGCCTGATACAGACGGTTTTCCTGTCCAGGATATCCTCCAGCCAGCCGTCCTCCTCCCCCTCGCCGGGGAGAAAGATCACTTCGTCGCCCACAAGCGGCGTCAGCTTCCTGTGGCGAAACTTCTTCTTGGCCCGCACCGTATACCGCGCGCCTTCGGGGGTCAGCACGGTATAAAAGCTCCCGATGCCGCTCACCAGCGTTCCGCGCAGCCCCGCTTCGCTCATTCGATCGCTACCTCCTGCTGATAGGCAAACGTGCCATCGATATATACACGGATCATGAATGTGCCCGATTCCTGCGAGAAAATCTGCACCTCTGGCTCCCTGAGGGACTCGGGCGGGAAATCGCCGGAGAAGACCAGATATTCGGTGTCGTCACAGGCAAGCGTCACGCGCACCGACTCCGTGGCCTCCGAGGGCGGCAGACGCAGCAGCACCGTGGTTGCCCGCGTCATACTCGGCACCTGATAGACCGAGAGGGCCACATCCGTGCCCTGGATGACCTGCGTTCCGCCCGGAACCGACTGCGCGGCCACAAGATTGTGCAGCAGTTCATCCTGGGTCAGCACGTAAGAGACTTCATCGGAGAGCACAAGGCCCGACTGCTGCAGTGCGAGTCGCGCATCCGAGAAGGTGCGCCCCGTGACCTCTGGGACAATGGCCAGACCGCCCGAGACCGTCACCTGGATGACGTCCCCGGACTTCATGATCTCGCCCGCCTCCGGGACCTGAGAGATGACAAAGCCGGTCTGCACCTCACTGGAGGTCACTCGCTCCACCACCGTGACGGTGAGGCCGCGGTTTTGCGCCGTTGTGATCGCGTCCTGGAGCGTAAGACCCACGACCTTCGGTGTCTCCACACTGGAGGGGCCGTCGGATACGGTCAAAACAACCGTATCGCCCTTGGTAAGCACTGTGCCTTCCTCCGGCGCCTGCATGACAACCGTGCCTGCCTGGACCGTCGGATGGTTGATGAGGACTTCCTCGATATGCAAATTGGCCTTCTGGGCCGCCTTCTGGGCGATCTCCAGGGAAATGCCGGTAAGGTCCGGGACCTGTGTGGAGTTCATGACGTTTTCGTAGATCGCCCGCCCGCCCCAGAAAAGGCCCATACCGATGAGACTTACGGTAAAGGCAGTGAAAATCCACCAGGCCCAGTTGATCTTCGGCCGCTCCTTTTTTTGGCGCAGCGGCTTTTCCCCGGTCTCCAGTGTGCCCTTTGCACCGGTATCCGTGAGCTTTTCCCCGGTTTCCCCGGGCATGAGCCGATAGCCCCCCGTGACCTCCGTGTTGGCCGGAGGACGGATCTTGCCGTCCATGACGAGTCGCAGGTCCGAGGCCATCTCCTTGGCACTCTGATAGCGGTACACCGGATTCTTGGCCAGCGCCTTCATGCACACGGCATTGAGCGAGGCCGGGACGTCGGGAGCAAGCTGCTCGATGGGGACCGGGCGGTTGTGGATATGCTGCATGGCGATGGCGACCTGGTTATCCCCGTCAAAGGGGACACGCCCGGTCAGCATCTCATAGAGCACCACGCCCACCGAATAGATGTCGGACCGCTCGTCCGCGTTCTGGCCCGAGGCCTGCTCGGGCGAAAAATAGTGGACCGAGCCCATGACGACATCGCCGCGGGTCAGGGTCGAGGCATTGGCCATACGCGCAATGCCAAAATCGGCCACCTTGATATGTCCTTCATTGTTGACCAGGATATTCTGGGCTTGATGTCCCTGTGAATGATCCCGTTCTCGTGGGCATGCTGCAGGGCCGAGAGGATACGGATGGTGATCTGGGTCGCCGCTCTCGGGGAGAGGCGTCCCTTCTCCTGGATGACCTGCTTGAGTGTCTTGCCGGAGACATACTCCATGACAAGAAAGCGGTTTTCCCCGTCCAGTCCCACGTCCGTGAGATTAACGATATTGTGATGGGTCATCTTGGATGCGGCTTCGGCCTCCCGCTGGAAGCGGGTGACATAGTCCGCATCATTGGCCAGGTCGGGCCTGAGAAGCTTGACGGCCACGAAGTGATTGGTATTCTCGTCCACCGCGCGGTAGACAATCGCCATGCCGCCTACACCGACCTGCTCAAGGAGCCGATAGCGCCCGGCAAGCAGCTTCCCGATCATGTGCCTGCCTCCGGAGCATACGTTTCATCCTCATCGCACACAAGCACCAGGGAAACATTGTCGGGGGCGCCCTTCTCCAGGGTTTCCTTGAGGAGCGTATCCGCGGCGTCGCTCAGGTCCATCTCCATGAGGATCTCCCGGATTCGCTCCTCGGCGAGCTGTCCGTGGAGACCATCCGAGCACAAAAGGTAAATATCGCCCTTGCGGCGCTTTTCCTCGACCAGGTCCACCTCAATGGCGCGGTCGGTCCCGATCGCCCGGGTGATGACATTGCGCATGGGATGGGTCTGTGCCTGCTCCTTGGTGATCATCCCCGCACGGACCATCTCCATGACCATGGAGTGATCGCTTGTGAGCTGGGTTAGGACACCGTCCCGCAAAAGATAGCAGCGGCTGTCGCCGACATGGGCAATATAGGCGGTATCGCGGGAGAGCCACATACAGGTCAGAGTAGTGCCCATGCCGCTCAGCTCCGGCGTCTCGCCCGAGCGGATATGGATGCGGCGGTTGACGACCTTGACGGCATTGACGAGCATCTCGCCCTCCACCGCCTTGTCCTCCAGGAAGGCCGTCAGATCATCCCGGCACATGGCCGAGGCGATCTCCCCGCCCTTGTGTCCGCCCATCCCGTCGGCCACGCCAAAGAGCGGGGAGGCAGAAATCACGGCATCCTGGTTCACCTTGCGCACCAGGCCAACATCACTTCTCGTCTCCACCGTCACACGGCAGGGATCTCTGTGCACACTCGTCTTCAGGGGAAGCACGGAGGAGAGTACCGGAATGGGCTTGGTCGGCTCGGGCAGGGGCTGCGCCGGGTGCGACTCAAAATCATTCAGGTGCTTTGCGGTATCCTCGCTCAGATTCATTTTCAGGGTATGTTTCACTTTCTGCCTCGGCCTCCCGGAATTGTCAGGTTCTTTCGAGCACCCGCCGCCTGAGCTGGCCGCAGGCGCCGGCAATGTCGTCGCCCATCTCGCGCCGTCTGGTGGCGGAGATGTGGCATTTTTCCAGCGTATGCAGGAACTGTTGTACGCGCGCCTCGGATACGCCGCGAAGGTCTCGCTCCTCCACGGTATTTAAGGGGATCAGATTGACATGGCACTGCAGCCCCCGAAGGCGGGATGCCAGTTCTCTTGCACATGCCTCGCTGTCATTGACGCCCCCGACCAGGGCGTACTCAAAGACGACACGCCTGCCGGTGCGCTCTACATAATAACGGCAGGCGGAGAGCACTTCTTCCATGCGGTAGCGCTGCGCAACCGGCATAAGCTGCTTGCGAATTTCGTCGTTTGGCGCATGCAGGGAGAGGGAGAGCGTGACGGGAAGGCCCTCCTGTGCAAACCTTCGCATCTTCTCCACCAGTCCGCAAGTGGAAAGGGAGATATGCCGAAGGCCCACGCCGCAGCTTTCCTCGCGCGAAACCAGGCGCAAAAAGCGCATGACCTCATCATAGTTGTCCAGCGGTTCTCCCGCGCCCATGAGCACGATATGGCCGACCCGTCCGCGCTCACCCAGGTCACGGTTGGCGCAGATGACCTCCCCGATCATCTCCCCGCAGGTGAGGTTGCGCACGCACCCCTCCAGGGTGCTCGCACAGAACCTGCAGCCCATGCGGCAGCCGACCTGGGTGGAGATGCACAGGGACCAGCCGTAATGATAGTGCATGAGCACGCCCTCGACGCAGTTGCCGTCACGCATAGCGAAAAGGTACTACACGGTATCGTCCAGGGTCGATTCGTATCTCTCCAGGATGCGCACCGGCTGCGCCACGGCAATCTCCGCGAGCCGCTCCCGGTCCGCTTTCCCCAGGGCTGTCATCTCAGGGAAATCCAGTCCCCGAACTACGGCCTGACAGAGCTGGTTCCCACGGAAGGCCGGAAGACCATTTTCCGTGGCAAAGGCGCGCATCTCCTCCAGATTCAGGCCCGTGAGCTCCGTCATATGCGCTTCCTCCGCATGCGGCAGATATAGAAGCCGCCGCTGCTGCCGTCCACGCCCGGAAGGAGCTGGACGCCGGTTGCATAGGCGTTTCTCACGTTCTCCGGGATCGTCTCGGGAAGGGCGTCCACGGTAAAGTCCGGATGGCTCTCCAAGAAAGCTTGGACCTGCTCTGCGTTTTCTCGCCTGAGCACCGAGCAGGTCGAATAGACCAGGGTGCCGCCGGGCCGCACATATCGTGAAACGGTATCCAGAAGCTTTTTCTGGAGCGCGGCAAGCTCCTCCAGGCTCTCTGGCTGCATGCGGTACTTGCTGTCGGGCTTATCGTGCATCTCCCCAGTGCCCGTGCACGGGGCATCCAAAAGCACCAGATCCATGGCCTCGATGATGTCCTCGCGAAGGACCGTCGCATCGCGGCAGATCGGACGGACATTCTCCAGCCCCAGGCGCTTGACCTGCGCCTCAATGAGCTTGACGCGGTGCTCACGAACCTCCCAGGCCTGCACCCTTCCGGTCCCGTCCATGAGCTCGGAGAGATAGCAGGCCTTGCCGCCCGGCGCCGCACAGGCATCCAGCACCATGCTGCCGCGCTTGGGGTTGCAGGCAAGCACCGCCATCTGTGACTGCTCGGACTGGATGGAGAAGTTTCCGGAGAGGAAGTCGGTATCCTGGCTGATATTGGCGGCATTCTCAATGCGCCAGCTGTCGGGGAGCCTTCCCTTCTCGCACTCCCAGACCTTCTTTTCCAGCAGCTTTTCAAACTCCTCCGCCTTGAGCTTCATGCGGTTGGGACGCACGGTCAGATGCGAGTCGCGTCCGGTCTGGGAAAGCAGGCGCTCGGCTTCCGCCTCGCCATAGTCCGCAATGAGCTGCTCCACGAGAAAGCGCGGGGCCGAGCAGGTCACGCTGAGCGCACCGACAAGGTCCGCCTCGCGGTCGGGCTCCTTAAGCTCGCCTGCATCGCGGCGGCGGATGAGGTTGCGCAGAATGCCGTTACACACACCCGCAAGCCCGTCCAGCCCAATCTCCCGGCACAGCTCCACCGCGGTATCGGTGGCGGCCATATCCGGGATATGGTCCTCCAGAAGGAGCTGGCAGGCGCCCAGGCGCAGCACATTGCGCAGTCTTATATCCGTATCGGTCTTGGTCATGACCTGGTCCAAAAGATAGTCCAGGTACCACAGCCGGTCGAGGACATCATAGGCCAGGCGTGCACTGAGCCTGCGGTCTTTGGGATTGAGCCCTGCCTTCTGCAGCTCGCGGTCCAGTGTGGTCGCGGCCCATGCGCCCTTCTCGGTGACGTCACGGATGACGCTTAAGGCCACGCGGCGGCTCGGCAGTCCCTCCACCTGGCGCTCCCGCGGCTTGAACTCATGCTGGCGGTAGCTCGCCTCGCCCGTGCGCTGACGGTAGTATCCGGACCGATGCTCTCCGCCTGCTTTGCGCTCCCGGGTTTCCCCCGGCTTTCTTCCGTATCCGCTGCCGCCTCTTTGGGAGGTGCCATGGGACGGTTTTCCGCTCCCGTAGGATGCGTGACCGTTTCGCTGCCTGTCTCTTCCGCCACGTGCATTGCCTTGTCCCTGTGCCTTGCTTTCTGCCATACGAACCTCGCCTGTTTCTCTTTACTCTGTTTCCTCAAGTATCGTACCCACGTCGATCGCATGCCCGCGCAGGTAGTCCTTAGCGGCCATCGCGCGCCCGCCGCTCGCCTGCATCTCCAGGATGCGCACCGCGCCCTCGCCGCATGCGATGACCAGTCCCTCCCGGCTGTCCGAGATGAGAACGGTGCCCGGCTTTCCTTCCCCCTCTACGGCCTGCGCACGAAGGAGCTTGAGCCTTCCGCCCTCAAAGGGGACCGTGCATGCGGGCCAGGGATTGAGGCCGTGGATGCGGTCGCGCACCTGCGCGCCGCTCTGTGTCCAGTCGATGATGCCCATTTCCTTTTGGAGCATGGGATCATAGGTCATGTCCTCTTCCTTTTGCTTTTCGGGCACAAGTGTGCCTGCTTCCATCTCCCGAAGCGTGGAAAGGAGAAGGTCCGCACCGATCTGACTTAGCTTTTCCGTCATCTCCCCGCAGGTGAGCGAGACATCGCGCACCTGGGAAGCTTTCAGGAGCATATCGCCGTTGTCGATCCCGCGGGCAGTGAGCATGGTCGTCACGCCGATCTCCGCATCCCCCTGCAAGATGGCCCAGGCAATCGGAGCGCTCCCGCGGTGGCGCGGAAGGAGGGAGGCATGCACATTGACCGTACCCATGGGCGGGATATCCAGGATCTCCTGAGAGAGGATCTGTCCAAAGGCAGCCGTCACGCACAGATCGGGCTGAAGACGAGAAAGATCCTCCACGCCGTCCCTGCGGATCTTTTCGGGCTGGAAGACCGGAATGCCGGCAGCTTCGGCATATACCTTAACCGGGCTTTTCCTGACCTTGTTGCCCCGTCCGCTCGGACGATCCGGTTGGGTGAAGACGCCGACAACCTCATAGCCATGCTCGCACAGGGCGCGCAGGCTGGGGACAGCGAACTCCGGGGTGCCCATGAAAACGATCCTCACTCTTCGTCTTCCTCCCCGTCCTCCGGAATATGGCCCTCGATCTCCTCCTCGGTGAGCTCGCGGTCCATGACATCGATATAGAGTCTGCCGTCCAGGTGATCCAGCTCATGGCAGATCGCGCGGGCAAGCAGGCCCTCGCCCTCCAGGTCGAAGGGCTTACCGTGCCGATCCTGGGCATGCACGGTGACGCGCATGGGTCGGGAGACCACGCCCTGCCGTCCGGGAAGGCTCAGGCAGCCCTCGCGTCCGGTCTGGATCTCCTCGCTGCGCTCGGTGATCTCGGGGTTCATGAGCTCGATGACACCGTGCTCATCACCTACATCGATCACGACAATGCGGCGCAGGATACCGACCTGGGGCGCAGCAAGGCCGACGCCGTCTGCGTCATGCATGGTATCTGCCATATCCTTGAGGAGCAGATGCAGTCTCAGATCAAACTTTTCTACCTTTTTGCAGGGCTTGCGAAGGACATCCTCGCCAAGCTTCATAATCTTACGGATCGCCATGGTTCTTCTCTCCTTCTGTGGCCGCACAGGCGGCGCCTATCTCTTTGCGCTGTCCCCGAAGGGCTTAGCGCCTCTACATCATCGTTGTCGGATTATATTCGAAAAAGACGTCCACTCCGGGCACGCTTTCCCGGCTCATCTCCGTAAACGCCCCGATCAGCTTTTCCGTCTCCTGCCGCACATGCAGCTTCATGAGGATATGGTAGCGTGCCCGTCCCCGAAGCATGGTGAGGGTCGGCTGCTCCATGTGAAGCAGCAGGCACAGCTCCCCGAGCGCCGCGTCCTCCTGCAGCACCTTTTGGCACCGCGCGTAAAGTGTTTCGCACGTCTTTTCGGCTGCCTTTGCATCCTGCGACTCCACCAGAAGACGCGCCATGGCGGTGAAGGGCGGATAGAGGGCCACACGGCGCCGCTCCAGTTCCTTCTCAAAAAAGCCCCTGTAGTCCTGCCGGCTTGACGCCTGGATGATCGGGTCCTCCGGGCGGTAGGTCTGGATGATGACGTGGCCCGGGCTATTCCCACGCCCGGCCCTGCCTGCGACCTGGGTGAGCAGCTGAAAGGTGCGCTCGCCCGCGCGGTAATCCGGAAAATGCAGCGTCATATCCGCTGCTATCACCCCCACCACCGTGACGGTCGGGAAATCCAAGCCCTTGGCAATCATCTGCGTGCCGACAAGCACGTCCGCGCGCTTCTCCCGGAAGGCCTCCAGGATCTTGGCGTGCCCGTCCTTTCCGGAGGTGGTATCGGTATCCATGCGCGCGACCCGGACCCCCGGGAAAACGCGCTTGAGCTCAGCCTCCACCTGTTGGGTCCCTGCGCCGAAGTGCCGGATCTTTTCGCTCCCGCACTCGGGACAGACCGTCGGAAGCGGCTCGGTATGTCCGCAATAGTGGCAGTGGAGCATGGGATTCCCGCCGATATGATAGGTCAGCGCCACATCACATGAGGGGCACTTGATCGTGATGCCGCAGCTGCGGCAGGCAACGAAGGAGTAATACCCGCGGTGGTTCATGAGGAGCATGGCCTGCTCCCCTTTTCGTAGCACCTCATTTAAGCTGCCCGAAAGCGCGCGGGAAAAGATACTGCGGTTTCCGCTCTCCAGCTCGCGGCGCATATCCACGACCTCGACCTGCGGCATAGGGCGTCCGAGGACGCGCTCTGGCATATCCAGGAGCGTATAGATGCCCTGCCTGGCCCGGTAGAAGGACAGGAGGGAGGGCGTAGCACTGGACAAAAGGAGCGTTGCCCCCTCCCTTGCACAGCGGCTTGCCGCAACGTCCCGGGCATCGTAGCGGGGATGCCTATCGGAGACATAGGTAGTCTCGTGCTCCTCGTCAACCACAATCAATCCGAGGTTCTCCATCGGCGCGAAGACCGCCGACCTGGCACCGATGACCACCCGCGCATCCCCGCGGCGGATCCTTCGCCACTCATCATAGCGCTCGCCCACCGAAAGTCTGGAGTGCAGTACGGCAGCACACTCGCCGAAGCGCGCGCGAAACCAGTCGACCATCTGCGGGGTCAGTGCAATCTCCGGCACCAGGATGATGGCAACCTTGCCCCGGGAAAGCACGCTGCGCACCATACGGATAAAGATCTCGGTTTTCCCCGAGCCCGTCACGCCGTGCAAAAGAAAGCTTCCTGTGCCTGCATCCAGGGCGGGCAGAAGGGTTCTGAGTGTCTCCTGCTGAAGCTCGGTCAGTTCCGGCTCCGCGCGTCTGTTTTCCGGGATACTGCCGCCGGGGGCACGAAGTACCTCCTCCTGCGTGACCGTGATATATTGGTCCTTTTCCAGACGCTGGACCTCTGCATGGACATCGTTCATCTCCTCCCTGACCGACGCAAGCGTATGCTTTTCGCCGTCGGAGAGCAGCTGCAGGAGCATTTTCCGCTTCTGGGACCTCCCCTGGGCCGCCATGGCCTCGGGAAGCTTTTCCAGAGGGATGTTCAGGCGGAGCACGGTCTGCTCTTTGACACGGACCCGTCCCCCGCGCATCTCGGCGGGGAGCATGAGACGGAGCGTCTCTGCCAGCGGGCAGTGATTGTCCTTTGCCATCTCCCTGGCGAGCTCCATAAGCGGCGGAAGGATCGCCACATAGTCCTCCAGCACACCCGAAATGGGCTTGATGCGTCCCTCGGGGACATCCGTGTCCTCCGACAGCGCGACGACAACGCCCTCTTTTTTCTGGTAGCCGAAGGAAACCGTGACGCGCTGTCCCGGGGAGACATCCATCCCTTCAGGCACAAGGTAGGTGAAGGTATGCGCGACGTTCTCGTGCACGATATCCACAATCACATGCGCGTACATGCTTTCCCTCCTTCGCATGGTTACCCGTTTTGCATTATAGTCATTCATGTGGCGGATGACAAGACAGAGCGCGGCTACAGTAAAAGCCTATCCATACAAGTAAAACGGCGGCAAACGCTACTTTTCGCCGTTTGCCGCCGCCTATCTTTATACGGTGCATCGCCTTAATTGAAGGCGTCCTTGAGCTTTTCAAAGAAGTTCTTCTTACCCTCATACTCGCGCCCGGTGACCGTCTCGTCAAACTGGCGCAGCAGTTCCTTCTGCTTTTCATTGAGCCGCTTGGGAATCTCCACGCGGATACGCACCACCAGGTCACCCTTGCTGGCCGACCGCAGCATCTGAATGCCCTGACCGCGGATGCGGAACTCGGCATCGTTCTGTGTGCCCTCGGGAATCTTGTACTTGGTGGACCCATGCAGTGTCGGGATATCGACCTCGGCGCCCAGGGCTGCCTGGGTAAAGGAAATCGGGAAATCGAGCAGGAGATTATAGCCGTCGCGGCGGAAGAGCTTATGCGGCCGCACGCTCACGGTCACATAGAGATCGCCGTTGGGACCGCCGTTCTTTCCGGGTTCGCCCTGGCTTCCCTGAATGAGCGTCTGGCCATTGTCGATGCCCGCCGGCACACGAATGGTTGCGGTGCGCTTTCTGCGAAGCCTACCGGAGCCTGCACAGTCCGGGCACCGTTCCTTGATGACCTTGCCTGTGCCGCCGCAGTTGGAGCAGGTGCGCAGCATGGACATAAAGCCGTTGGTCGTGCGGATCTGGCCCTGGCCGTTACAGCTCGGACAGGTGACGGGTTGGGTCCCAGGCTTGGCGCCGGAGCCATGGCAGGTGTCGCAGTTCTCATAGCGGTAAAAGTCAAACGACTTTTCGCAGCCGTCCGCAGCCTCCTCAAAGGTGAGCTTGAGATCATAGCGCAGGTCGTTTCCGCGCACCGGGGCATTGCTCGAGCGTCGCGAGGCGCCGCCCATACCGCCGAAGAAGGTATCGAAGATATCGCCCATGCCGGAGAAGTCAAATCCGCCCTCTCCGAAGGGGTTGCCGCCCTGCATGGGATCATTGAAGCCGAACTGGTCATAGCGTGCGCGCTTGTCGGGATCCGAGAGGACCTCATTGGCCTCGTTGAGTTCCTTAAAGCGCTCCTCGGCCTGCTTGTCTCCGGGATGCAGGTCAGGATGGCATTCCTTGGCCTTTTTGCGGTAGGCGCGCTTGATATCGTCCGCAGAGGCCTTCTTGTCCACACCTAGGACTTCATAGTAATCGCGTTTGTTTGCCATAGTTCACCTCATCAATGTGCGCAAGATGTCCGGAGACAGGACCTGCCTCCGGACATCCTTACGCATTTTCTCAGTGGACTTCGCCGTCTGCGTTGATGGTGCCGTCGGGGTTCATCTGTCCGGCATCGCCGGCAGCACCCGCAGCGCCCGCCTGGGCAGCCTGCTCCTGCTGGTAGATCTTGCCGAAGATCGCATACACCTTCTGGGTGAAAGCTTCCTCAGCGTTCTTGATCTCGTCCACATTGCCGCCCTCGCGGATCTTCTTGAAGGACTCGATCTCGGAATTCAGGGTGTTCTTGTCCTCGTCGGAGAGCTTATCGCCGTTGTCGCGCAGCTGCTTCTCGGTCTCATAGATCAGGGAATCGGCGCGGTTGAGGGTTTCTGCCTCCTCCTTGCGCTTCTTGTCCTGCTCGGCATACTGCTCGGCTTCCTTGACGCGCTGGTTGATCTCGTCCTCGGAGAGGTTGGTGGAAGCGGTGATGGTGATATCCTGGGCATTGCCGGTCGCCTTATCCTTAGCGGAGACGTGTACGATGCCGTTGCGGTCGATGGAGAAGGTGACCTCAATCTGCGGCACGCCGCGGGGCGCGGGAGCAATGTTGGTCAGCTGGAAGCGGCCGAGGGACTTGTTGTCGTACGCCATCTGGCGCTCGCCCTGCAGAACGTTGATTTCCACGCTCGTCTGGCCGTCGGCTGCGGTGGAGAACACCTGGCTCTTCTCGCAGGGGATGGTGGTGTTGCGGTCGATGAGGCGGGTGAAGATGTGTCCTTCGGTCTCAAGGCCCAGAGAGAGCGGAGTGACGTCCAGGAGCAGCACGTCCTTGACCTCGCCGCCGAGCACGCCGCCCTGGATGGCAGCGCCGATGGCTACGCACTCATCGGGGTTGATGCCCTTGAAGGGCTCCTTGCCGGTGATGCGCTTGACGGTCTCCTGCACGGCAGGAATACGGGTAGAACCGCCCACGAGGATGATCTTGTCGATCTTGTCATAGGTAAGGCCTGCATCTGCCAGGGCCTTGCGCATGGGCTCGATGGTGGCATCCACCAGGTCACGGGTCAGCTCGTCGAACTTGGCGCGGGTAAGCGTCATATCCACGTGCTTGGGGCCGGTGGCATCGGCGGTGATGAAGGGCAGGTTGATGGATGCGGTCGTGGTGCCGGACAGCTCAATCTTGGCCTTCTCGGCAGCTTCCTTCAGGCGCTGTGCCGCAATGCGGTCCTGGCGCAGGTCAATGCCGTTATCGCGCTTGAAGTTGTCGGCGATCCAGTCGATGACGCGCTGGTCGAAGTCATCGCCGCCAAGACGGGTGTTGCCGTTGGTGGAGAGCACCTCGAAGACGCCGTCGCCGATATCCAGGATGGACACGTCGAAGG
>JAFUZB010000127.1 GCA_017476845.1 Clostridia bacterium | reverse complement strand
GATTCACCGACATGCACGAACTTGGTCTCTGTGCTGTTGTAGGCATTGGTGGTGGAAGCGGAAACGGTGAAGATGCTGTCCCCCTCCAGGTACATGACTGCACCGTACCGGCTGCTGATCGTATCTGCACTGTCACCGGCCTGACCGAAGATACCGGTGATAGTGCCGTTTTCTGTGGCATATACCTTGTTTGTGCGAAGGCTGGCGATGGCCTGGCCTTCCGTGACGCTCTCGCCTGCGGTGGCAAGCACCTGATCCACGGTGCCCCCGATGGGCGCGTACACCTGCACGGTCACATCATTGGTGACTGTGCCGTCCAGGACCAGGGAGTCAGCGAGAGCTGCGCCGCTCAGGGTAAGGACAAGAAGCAGAGCGAGTAAAGAGATGATCTGTTTCATAAGTGCCTCCTTGATGTTTACATTGACCGCAGTGCATCAATCGGGTTCAGGCGGCTTGCCTTGCGTGCGGGAGCCCATCCGAAGAGGATGCCCACTGCAGCGGAGAAACCGACGCCAAGCACGATGGCACTGACGGAAATAACGAAAGTTGAACCGATAACCTCGGACATGATGAGTGACAAGAGAAGCCCCAGCAATACACCGGTGATCCCACCGATGAGGGAGAGCATGAAGCTCTCGATGAGAAATTGGATCTGAATCTGCCATGGCATGGCGCCAAGTGCCTTCTTCAGACCGATCTCCACGGTGCGTTCGGTGACGGTGGTGAGCATCATGTTCATGATGCCGATACCACCGACGATAAGGGCAATGCTTGCAATACCTGCCAGGAGTGCCGCCATCATGGACATCATGGACTCCATGGTTTCCTCAATGGAGGACATAGTGGTGATGGTGAAGGTATCCTCCTCATAAGAGAACATCGCATCCATAGCTGTTTCCAGGGCCGAGGAGGCGTCCTCGGATTCCACGCCCTCTGCAAGATAGACGGTGAAGCTTGTGACGGAGTTTGCGTTGTTCATTTTCAGCGCTGTCGTATAGGGGATAAAGATATTGGAGGTTCCAGAAAAGATGGAAGCGATGCCGCTGGAGGAATCCTCCTCATAGCGCCCGACGACAGTGAAGGGAACTCCGGAAATATAGATGGTTTCACCGATGGGATTGGTGGCGTAGAAGAAGGTGCTCACCATTTCATCGGAGATGAGACATACGAACGAGGAATTGTCGTCATCGATAAAGTTGAGGGCCCGACCGTGGGTGACGATGTCTTCATTGAGGTGAAAATAGTAGGCGTTCTTGCCAGATACCGTCACGTTGCTCTGTGTTTTACCGCCGCGCGTGATCTGTGCACGCAGGGAAACGGTCGGGGTGATCCCATCGACCTCATCCAGGAGAGCGAGCTCATTGAGGTCATCCTTGGACATGCCATCCTTGAGATCAGAGCCGGATACGGATACGGAGATCGTGCCGGCACCAAGAGAGCTGAAGGAGGAGGAGATGGAGTTGGATACACCGGAGACTGTGGTGATCAGGGCGATGACCGCCGTGACACCGATCATAATGCCCAGCACCGTCAGGAAAGAGCGCACCTTATTGCCGAAAATATTGGAAACGGACATGACGATGCACTCATGGATCATGATGAAGGTTCCGCGAATCTTCTTAAGCATCTTCGGTCGAACCTCCTTCGGAGAGCTCTCCGTCGATGATGTGCACGATGCGGTGCGCATGCTCTGCGATATGCATGTCGTGGGTGATCATGAGGATGGTTTTGCCCTCATCGTTGATCGCCTGAAAGAGCTCCATGATCTGTTTTCCCGTCTTCTGATCTAGTGCGCCTGTGGGCTCATCGGCGAGGAGAAGACTGGGATTGCCCACCAGCGCTCGCGCGATGGCAACACGCTGCTGTTGACCGCCGGAGAGCTGATTGGGGAGATGATGCATGCGGTCGGAAAGCCCCACGCGATCAAGCATGGCTGAGGCACGCTCATGACGCTCTTTGGGCCGGACGCCTGCATAGATCAGGGGAAGCTCCACGTTTTTGAGGGCGGTGAGGCGCGGGAGCAGCTGGGAATTCTGAAAGATGAATCCGATCTCCAGACTGCGCAGCTCGGCCTGCTCGGCAGGTGTCAGATCCTCCACTGCCTTGCCGTGAAGAACGTAGGTACCCGAAGTCGGGACATCCAGGCACCCTATGATGTTCATCAGGGTGGATTTCCCGCTGCCAGATGGGCCAAGCACGGAAAGGTATTCGCCCTCGTCCACGGTCAGGCTGACATGCTTGAGGATATGCGCCACTTCTTCTCCCATGAGGTAATCCTTACAGATGTCCGTCATCCGGAAAAAGTCGAGGTCTGCCATCAGTTGCCACCTCTTGATCCCGGGAAATTGCCGCCTCCGTTAAAACCGTTGCCATTCCTATTGTTTCCGCCGCCATTGTTTCTTCCATTGTTGTTACGGTTGGAATTCACGCGCTGGGACCCGAAGAGACTGGAGAACATGGAGGTCATAGCGTCGGTCTGTGTGTTTTTCGCGATGACGAAAACTTCCTCGCCGTCCTCAAGCCCTTCCTTGATCTCTACATAGTTTCCGTTGGATACGCCGACCGTGACGGGGACTTCAGTCATGGTACCGTCCTCCTCCTGCTTATACACGAAAGCGGTGTTCTCATAGGAGAAGGAGAGGGCATCCATCTTCAGGATCACAACGTTCTCCGCCTGCTCCTGAGGAACGGTGACGGTCACCTGCATGCCGGGATAGACAGATGCGGTTTCATCGACATCGACATATACGGTACCCGTATAGTAGGCGACATTTCCCTGGGAGGAGGAGATGTAGTTGATGCTGGAGATGGTGGAGCGGAACTGTTTTTCGGTGGCCGTTGCTGTCACGATACAGCTGTCACCGACATGCACGGAGGAGATATCGTACTCATCAATGCGGATGCTAGTCTTCAGGTGAGAGAAATCCGCGACCTGCACGAGCTGTGTATTCTGGGAAACCTCGTCACCCACCGCCACCGACACGGTATTGACCTTCCCATCAAATTCGGCTTTTATAGTTTCGCCGTTGGAAAGACGCACCAGCCTTTGGCCCTCAGTCACCTTGTCACCCTCCTGTACATAGACAGCGCGCACGGTGGCGGAGGAGGAAGAGGCGTAGGTTGCGGAGGTGACAAGCTGCATGGAACCGGAGAAGGAGAGCGAATTGGAAATCGATCCGGTGGTTGCTGTGTAGCCGTTGTAGGTTACGGTATACTCACTTTTGAGTTTGGAATAGACATAGAGGCCTGCAAGTGCGAGCACCAGCAGCAGAAGAAGCCACACTATGATCTTCCGCACCAGATGCTTTTTCCTGCGCTTGGCCTTTTTCGGAGCTGCGAGCTGCGTACTGATGCTTACGGGTTCGGACATAGGCATTTTCTCCTTAATTGAAATATGGCATCTTGCCGCATATAGCTTACGGGGAACGTGTGACAACAACGTGAATGGTCGGTGTAATGACACGGAAAGTTCAATCAAATCCTCATGCCAGCGCATGCTGACATACCTCATGAATCGAACAGCGGGCGTCCAAAGCACAGGAAAACCGCGCAGCTACATCGCTACGCGGTCTCATCAAGGAAGTAGTTCCTGTGAACGTTAACCCTTCACTTTTGAAGGATGGATGGACCCGGGATAGAGTCCCTTTTCGGTTAACTCAAGCACTTTTGCGCCTGTTTCCTCCAGGAAGATGCGGTCATGGGTGATACAGATGACGGCGCCCGGAAAGTGCTCTATCATGTCACGCAGGATCGGTGCGGAGAGTGGGCTTAGATTGCGTGTGGGTTCGTCAAGGAGAAGAACGTC